>DATADT010000121.1:0-2380 GCA_036258355.1 Burkholderiales bacterium | reverse complement strand
TGCGCACCTCGCTCCTCAACGGCAGCCATACCCTCATCCCGCTCGCCTCCGGTGCGGCGTCCACCGCGGTCGGCATGGCACCGGTGTTCTGGGTGCTCGCGGCGTGCCTGCTCGGCGGGGCGTGGTTCGCGCGAAAACAGGTGGGCAAGAGTCCGCCCTGAAAGCAGCAGGTGGGCAAGAGTCCGCCCTGAAAGCAGCAGGTGGGCAAGAATCCGCCCTGAAAGCCAAATAAAATAGCCGCCGTGAGGCGCATCACCCTCGCCCAGCATCTCATCCAGCGCCAGCGCGACAAGAAGCTGATCGACGCCGAGCTGCGCCTGCTGCTCGAGACCGTGGCGCGCGCCTGCAAGGCGATCAGCACGCGCGTCAACAAGGGCGCGCTCGCCGACGGCCTCGGCTCGGCCGGCACCGAGAACGTGCAGGGCGAAGTGCAGAAGAAGCTCGACGTGATCGCGCAGGAGATCCTGCTCGAGTCGAACGCGTGGGGCGGCAACCTGGCAGCGTTCGCCTCGGAGGAGGAGGAGCATCCGGTGCCGATCCCGGAGCACTACCCGCGCGGCGAGTACCTGCTGGTGATCGACCCGCTCGACGGCTCGTCGAACATCGATGTCAACATCTCGGTGGGCACGATCTTCTCGGTGCTGCGCTGCCCGAGGGCGCCCGACGGCAGCTTCCGCGAGTCCGACGAGCAGGCGTTCCTGCAGCCGGGGCGCCGGCAGGTCGCCGCCGGCTTCGCGGTCTACGGGCCGACCACGGTGCTCGTGCTCACCGTCGGCGACGGCGTGTACGGGTTCACCCTCGACCGCGAGACCTACACCTTCGTCCTGACGCACCCCGGGATCCGCATTCCCGAGGACACGCAGGAATTCGCCATCAACGCCTCGAACGCGCGGCGCTGGGAGCCGCCGGTCAGGCGCTACATCGACGAATGCCTCGCGGGCAAGGACGGCCCGCGCGGCAAGGATTTCAACATGCGCTGGGTCGCCTCCATGGTGGCCGACGTGTTCCGCGTGCTCTCGCGCGGCGGCATCTTCATGTACCCGCGCGATTCCAAGAACAAGGAGGGGCGCTTGCGCCTTATGTACGAGGCCAACCCGATGTCGTTCATCATCGAGCAGGCGGGCGGCGCCGCCACCGACGGCCACATCCCGATCCTCGACGTCCAGCCGAAGGGCCTGCACCAGCGCTGCGCGGTCATCCTGGGGTCCAAGAACGAAGTCGACCGCGTCACTTCGTACCACCGGAAATGAAGCCGGGCCCCACGCAGGGGCGCAAATAAGAAGGGCCCCAAGGGGCCCCTCTCGTTCCTTCCTCCTCGGGAAACCGTTATTTCAGGTGCCGGCTGACCAGCTTGGTCATCTCGAACATCGACACCTGGCTCTTGCCGCCGAACACGGCCTTGAGCCTGTCGTCGGCGTTGATCATGCGACGGTTCTTCTTGTCCTGTAGGCCGTTGCGCTTGATGTAGCCCCAGATCTTCTTGGTCACCTCGGTGCGCGGCATCGCGCCCGAGCCGACCACGGACGCGAGCGGGCCGCTCGGCGTCATCGCCTTCATGAAGGCGGCATTCGGCTTGCGCTTCTTGCCCGCCTTCTTCGCTTTCTTTTTCGCCATCTCTGGTTCTCCTCTGAACGATCTATTTGGAATTGCTGATGAGGTGCTGGCTTTCGCTCCGGGTTCCCCCGCCACAAGGCGCAGCGGTGACGTGAAGATGCCGAAGAAGCTATCGCGTGTCAACGCTTTTCATAGCGGAATTGCGACTCTTTCCCTCGACAGTCGGGTTTCAGCCACGCCGCGGACGTAGAATCGCGCGCATGAACGTCGCCGACCTGCGCCAGGAGTACATGCGCTCCGGACTCTCCGAAGCGCAGGCCGATCGCGATCCGATGCGCCAGTTCGAGCGTTGGTTCGAGGACGCGCTGCGCGCCGGGCTGCCGCTGCCGAACGCGATGACCCTCGCCACCGTGACGCCCTCGGGCGCACCGTCGGCGCGCATCGTGCTCCTGAAAGGCGTGGAGGACGGGCAGTTCGTCTTTTACACCAACTACCTCAGCCGCAAGGGTCGCGAGCTCGAGAGCCGCGCCGAGGCCTGCCTCGTCTTCCTGTGGTCCGAGCTCGAGCGGCAGGTGCGCATCGACGGCATGGTGCAGAAGGTCGGTGCCGCCGAGTCCGACGCTTACTACGTGACGCGTCCGCTCGGGGCGCGGCTTTCGGCCTGGGCGTCAGCGCAGAGTCAGCTTGTTGCTTCCCGTCAAGTCCTTGAATCCGCCATGGAGGCGGCCCGCCAGCGCCACGGTGAGCAGCCGCCGCGGCCGCCGCACTGGGGCGGCTACAGCGTCGAGCCGCACGAGATCGAGTTCTGGCAGGGCCGCAGCGACCG
>DATADT010000120.1:0-1735 GCA_036258355.1 Burkholderiales bacterium | reverse complement strand
TCGCCGCCGGCGTGCTGGGCCTGATCCCCGCCTTGCTGATGCCGCCGCCAGCGGACGCGCCGCCGACCGTGGTCGGCTTCCTCTACGGCGACCTGCTCGGGCTATTCCCGGTCAACATCCTGCATACGGCGGTGCACCTGGCGATCGGCGCATGGGGCATCGCGGCCTGGCGCGGCGAGGCGAGCCCAAGGGTGTACGCGCGTTCGCTCGCGATCTTCTACGGCGTGCTCGCCGTGATGGGGCTCATCCCGGGGCTGAACAATATGTTCGGGCTGATTCCGCTGTACAGCCACGACGTGTGGCTGCACGCTGGCACCGCGGCGATCGCCGCGTATTTCGGCTGGCGCAAGGAGGTAAACATGGAGCGCAGGATGAAACGTGAGCGCCGGGAGCGCATGATTCCGGTTGCGCGCGAGCGCCGGCTGGGCGTCACCGACCGCCGCCAGATGGCTTACAGCGGCGCGTAGCGCCCATGAAAGCCGGAACACTTAGAAGCTGGGCGGCCGGCCGGGGGCGCCGCGAGATCACCAAGCGCGCCGCCGAGGACCTGCAGCGCGGGCTCAAGGACACCGATTGCCGCGGCGTTGACAAGACCGCGCAGGCGGACTGCCCACGCCCGGCCCGGAAGCGCCGCAGGAAATAACTCTCCGCTCCCAGGCCGTGCTGCCGGTCCACGACGTCGACTGCCCGAAGTGCGGGCAGCGTGTCTACACCGCCATCTCGCTCGAGGACGTGATCCCGGCCGACGCGCCGACCGTCCCCAAGGTCATCAGCGACGCGCGGGGCTACTACCTGCGTTGCCCGCACTGCCGCACCCGTATCGAGATGAAGCGGGTCGATACCCCGGCGGGTCCGGGCTTTCGCCTGGCGTAGCTCTCGCCTTTGCTCTTTGGGCTGGTTCCCACTGTAGGCTGCGCGGTATGGCAACCCCGCCCTTCCGCGCCGATCATGTGGGGAGCCTCCTGCGCCCGCCCGAGCTCAAGGAGGCGCGCGAGCAGTTCAAGAACGGGCGAATCCCCAAAGAAAAACTCAAGCAGGTCGAAAATCGAAGTATCCGTACCGCGATAGCGCTCCAGGAAGCCGCCGGCCTGCAGTCGGTCACCGACGGCGAGTTCCGGCGCGCGTTCTGGCACGTCGACTTCCTCACCGGCTTTGACGGCATCGCCGCCACCCAGGGGCAGTACGCGCTCAAGTTCCACGGCGAAGGCGGCGCGGAGTCCGAAACCCGCTCGATGATGGTGGTGAACGGCAAGGTGCGCCGCTCGCGGCCCGTCGCCCTGGATGGGTTTCGCTTCTTGAAGGCAAAGACCTCGCGGGTCGCCAAGCTGTGCATCCCGGCGCCGACCTACCTCCACATGCGCGGCGGGCGCAAAGTAGTCAACGAGAAGGCCTACCCGGACGTTGAGGAATTCTGGAGGGACATCGCGCTCGCCTACCGCGAGGAAATCGCCGATCTTGCCAAGGCCGGACTGCAATACCTGCAGATCGACGATGTCTCGTTCGCCTGCCTGTGCGACGAGAGTATTCGCTCGCAAGTGCGCCGCGACGGCGAGGACCCGGGGAGGCTGCCCGCCAAGTACGTTTCGGTGATCAATGATCTGTTGAAGAACCGACCCAAGAACCTCGGGGTGACCATGCACACCTGCAGGGGCAACCACGCGAGCATGTGGATGGCCGAAGGGGGCTACGACGCGGTGGCGGAGGCGGTGTTCCAGACCGAGGTGGACGGCTTCTT
>DATADT010000119.1:0-11379 GCA_036258355.1 Burkholderiales bacterium | reverse complement strand
CCACGCCTCGCTGAAGGTCTCGGCGTAGAGCGCGAGCCCTTCTTCGAGCGGCGCCTTGTCCCCGACGAGCGGCAGAAGCGCCTCAGCGAAGCGCGCCAGGTTCCATTGTGCGATCTGCGGCTGGTTGCCGTAGGCGTAGCGGCGCGTATGCGCATCGGTCGTGTTCGGCGTCCACTGCGGGTCGTAGCCTTCGAGCCAGCCGTACGGGCCGTAGTCGATGGTGAGCCCGAGGACCGACATGTTGTCGGTGTTCATCACCCCGTGCACGAAGCCCAGGCGCATCCAGTCGACGAGAAGCAGCGCAGTGCGGCGGCACACTTCCTGATACCAAGAGACATAAGTGTGTCCCGGGAAAAACTCGCGGACGACGTAATCAGCGAGCCGGCGCAGAGGCTCCATCTCGCCATGCGCGGCGTGGATCTGGAAGTTGCCGAAGCGCACGAACGAGGGCGCTACCCGGCAGACGACCGCCCCCGGCTCGGGCGCCGGGTGGCCGTCGTAGAACATGTCGCGGATCACCGGCTCGCCGGTGGCGGCAAGGCTGAGCGCGCGCGTCGTCGGCACGCCGAGGAAATGCATCGCCTCGCTGCAGATGAACTCGCGGAGCGACGAGCGCAGCACGGCGCGGCCGTCGGCGGTGCGCGAATACGGCGTGCGCCCGGCGCCCTTGAGCTGCAGCTCCTGGCGGCTGCCGTCGGCGGCGACGATCTCGGCGAGCGTGATCGCCCGGCCGTCGCCGAGCTGTCCGGCCCAGGTCCCGAACTGGTGCCCGCCGTAGCGTGCCGCGTAGGGTTGCATGTCGGGCAGGACCCGATTGCCGGCGAGCACTTCCGCGTCCGAGGGCTGCGCGATCCCGAGCTCGCCGCCCAGCGCGTGCGACCAGCCGAGCAACCGCGGCGCCGCCACCGGCGTCGGCGCGATGCGCGTGTAGCAGGCGCCGGGCACCTGGCGCGGCACATTGTCCGCCACAGGGTCGGCCGGCAACTCGGCCACGAAAGTATTCCGGTAATCGAGCTGTGCAAGGTCGGAAAGAACCCTGCGCGGGGCGGCTGCAGCTTTCATGGGATTACATTGTGCAGCAAGCCCCGCGCCTAGAATGGCGCCATGCCTACGCCGACCTTTCACATGATCGAGGGTGCCCCGGACCCGGTGGCGCCGTTTAGCCACGCCGTCGAGGTGGACGGCTGGGTTTTCGTCACGGGGCAGCTGCCCTTTCCCGGCGGATCGAGCACCGCTTCGTACCCCGAGGGGGTAGAGGCGCAGACGCGGGAGGTCATGGAGAACCTGAAGCGCGTGCTCGTCGGCTGCGGGCTCGGGCTCGAGCAGGTCGTCTCGGCTCGCGTGTTCCTCACCCATTTCGATCACGACTACGAGCGCATGAACGAGGTCTACGCAGGCTATTTCTCCGCCGGTAAGTGCCCCGCACGCACCTGCGTCGGCGTGACGGCGCTCGCCCGCGGCGCGCGCGTGGAGATCGACCTTATCGCGCGCCGCACCCAGGAGCGGCGCCGGAGAGCGCGCCAATAAGGCGCACGAAACGCATCAGGCTGGCGCGTCACCTCGCCGGGCTGTGTCCAGCCGGGTCGCGAAGGCGCAAGGCGCTATGGGTGGTGGGGATCATCTCGGCGGCGCTGGCGCTGAACTGGGTCTACCAGGTGGTGCGCAAGCCGGCCGAGCTCTTCTTCCCGGTGAGCGGGGCGCTCAACAAGACGCCGGAGGAGACCTGGCGCCAGTACGAAGCGATCTTCCGCCGGCACTCGACCGCGGTGATGGCGCCCGAGCTGCTCGCTGCGCTCGCGCAGGTCGAAGGGTCGGGCAACCCGGTGGCTCTCACGCAGTGGCGGCTGAGCGCAACGCACGATCCGCGCGAAATCTACCGGCCGGCTTCGAGCGCGGTCGGCATGTATCAGATCACCGACGGCACGTTTCGCGAGGCGAAGCGCTACTGCATCCGCGACAACGTCGCGGTCGAGGACTGCTGGTTCAACAGCCTGTACATGCGCGTGATTCCGAGCCACGCCGTCGAGCTCACTTCCGCGTACCTTGACCGGCGCGTCGCCGCCGTGCTGGAAAGCCGGCGCATCGCGGCTTCGCACGAGCAGAAGCAGGAGCTCGCTGCGTTCATGCATCTTTGCGGCGCGGGTGCCGGCGACGCCTATGCGCGGCGCGGCTTCAAACTCGCGCCCGGCCAGCGCTGCGGCGAGCACGACGTGCGTGCCTATCTCGCCCGGGTCTCCGCAATGAAGCGGCGGTTTGCCCGGCTATCGGCAATCCGCTAGAGTAAATCGCCCATGCACCCCGCCGTTAACGGGTTTCTGGTCGGCCTCGGAATCGCCGTGTTCCTGGTCGTCATCGAATACATGATGGTGAAGAAGGCGGTCGAGGAGCGCGCGTCGCTCAGGCACCAGAAGCCGGAATTCGAGCCGACCGACCGCGCGCGCATCCGCGCGGTGGTGAACTTCTGCCTATTCGTTCCGCCCGCCTTCGCGGCGGCTTTCTGGCTGCTCGACTGACAGCTTGCGCACCGCGCGCTTGGTGAGCGCGCCGACCGCGAACAGCATCACGCCGATCAGGATCGCCTGCGCCCACTGCAGCTTGTAGGTGAGCCACGGCACCAGCACCAGGCTGGCGAGGCCGGTGGCGGCAAGCGCCGAGGCGCATTCGCGGATGCGCTCCGGCCGAGCGGCTTCGTTGCCCAGCACGCGGGCAAGCCAGGCGAGGAAGACGAGCTCGCTCGTGGCGAAAGCCCACGCGCCGGCGGCCGGAGCGAGAAACGTCCAGGCGGCCAGGCCCGCGACCGCAAGCGCACCCAGCCCTTTCATGGCCTGCATGATAGGCTCGCGCGGCCATGCCGTCCGCCGCGCTCGAGCGCCATCCCGACGCCGCTTGCGACGCGCTGCGCGGCGTCGCGGCCAGCGTGACGCGCAACGCCGCTGGCGGCCTGCAGGTGGCGTACGTGCTCGAGGGCGAGATCGAGCGCCTGCACATCCCGGCGCCGCGGCCGGCCCGCGTCGCCGAGGGGCTGTGGCGGCACACGTGCTGCGAGATCTTCATCGCGCGCCGCGGCGTTGCGGGCTACCGCGAGTTCAACCTGTCGCCGTCCGGCGAGTGGGCCGCGTACGACTTCATGCGCTACCGCGAAGGCCGTCTGCTCGATGACGACTCGCTCTCTCCGGCGATCGTGGTGCGAATCGCATCGAGCGAGCTGCGTTTGTCGGCATCTATAGCCGTCCCGCATGTGCAAGAGCTGCGGATCGGGCTCGCAGCCGTGATCGAAGAAAAGAGTGGAGCGCTTTCTTACTGGGCGCTCAGGCATGCCCCGGGCAGGCCGGATTTTCACCACCCGGACGCTTTCGCGCTGACGCTCGAAGAGAAGGCGCCATGAAGTTCGGCATCGACCGGCTGCTCGAGGAGCCCGCGGCTGCGAGACCGCTGGCCGGCAGGCGCGTCGCGCTGCTCGCGCATCCGGCGTCGGTCACGCCCAGCCTTACGCATTCGCTCGATGCCCTGGCCGCGGCGGGCGTGACGCTCACCGCCGCGTTCGGCCCCCAGCACGGGCTGCGCGGCGACAAGCAGGACAACATGATCGAATCGGGCGACTTCACCGACCCGGTACACGGCATCCCGGTCTTCAGCCTGTACGGGGCGGTGCGCCGTCCGACCGACGAGATGATGCAGACGTTCGACGTCCTGCTGGTCGACCTGCAGGACCTCGGCTGCCGGGTCTACACCTTCCTGACCACCTTGCGCTACGCGCTCGAGGCCGCGGCGCGGCACGGGAAGGGCGTGTGGGTGCTCGATCGTCCGAACCCCGTAGGCCGGCAGATCGAGGGCCTTAAGCTGCGAGCGGGCTGGGAGAGCTTCGTCGGCGCCGGCGCGCTGCCGATGCGCCACGGTCTCACGCTGGGCGAGGCCGGAAAGTGGTTTGTCCGCACGCTGAGGCTCGACGTCGACTACGAAGTCCTGGCTATGAAAGGCTGGAAGCCGAAGGATCCTTGGCCGCTCGGCGAGCGCGCCTGGGTAAATCCCAGCCCGAACGCGCCGAATCTTTCGATGGCGCGCTGCTACCCCGGCACGGTGATGCTCGAAGGCACCACGCTGTCGGAGGGGCGCGGCACCACGCGGCCGCTCGAGATCGTGGGCGCGCCCGGCCTGGACTCGAAGGCTCTTCTCGAAAAGATGAATTCGCTCGCCCCCCAGTGGCTGTCCGGCTGCGTGCTGCGGCCGTGCTGGTTCGAGCCCACCTTTCACAAGCACGCGGGAAAGCTTTGCGCCGGTCTGCAGGTCCACGTCGAAGCGCCGCACTACGCGCCGAATTCCTTCAAGCCGTGGCGGCTGATCGCGCTCGCTTTCAAGGCGCTGCGGGCCCTCGCCCCGGACTACGAGCTGTGGCGCGATTTCCGCTACGAGTACGAAACGCGGCTCGCGATCGATGTCATCAACGGCGGAACGCTGCTGCGCCAGTGGGTGGACGACCCCGCCGCGAAGCCCGGCGACCTCGATGCCGCGGCGCGCGCGGACGAGGACGCCTGGCGCGAGGAGCGCGAGGCGGTGCTCTTATACAAGCCCGGCTAGCTCTCGCCCGGCGCTAGGTTGCCACGGCGTCGAGCAGGCGGGGCATCGTCTGATCGGCCCAGTACTCGGGATCGTCGTCGATTCTGGCGTCGCCGCGCGCGCGTGTGGCGGCATCCACGCCCCTGCGCTCGCAGAAGTCGTGCCAGAACTGCTTCACCTCGTCGGCGCTGATGTCGTCGGCGCGCCGGCCCGGTTTCTTCGCCATCGTGAAGGCATATTAGGACATTTTCCGGGCGCAAAGAACGGTACGGAAAACTACCGATTTTTCCCGGGATCCTCTTCCTCCGGAAAGGCCGACGGCGCGCCTTCGAGCCAGGCGCGGCCGTGGCGGTAGAGCCGCGCCACCACCTCGCCCTTGAGCTGCGGCAGGTCGCGCTTCACCTTGAAGCCAAGCTTCGACTGCAGATAACCCAGGTGGCGGTAGCCTTCGGGGATGGCGCCGAGCAGGTCGGGGTCGAGCTTGATCCGCGCGGAGGGGTCGACCGGATCCATGCGGTCCTTCTCGTAGATCGGCTGGCGCCGCACGATCTTCCACTCGCCCGCGCGCTTTTCGAAGAAGTCGTAGAAGCGCCCGGTGCACACCACGTCGACGAGCTCGCCGTCGACGCTGCCACGCTGGCTGATGGTCATCTTCGTCTGACAGATCGCGCGGCTACCTTCCACATCCACGCTGGAGCCGCCTAGGAAGTGCAGGATGCTGACGCCCTTCTCGAAGCCCGCCTTGCTCACCTTGATGAACTCGCGCGCCGGCCCCTGGAACCAGGTCGCGGTCATCCAGCCGTCGTCGTGCCAGACGGTGGCGAAGCGCTCCCAGTCGCCGGCGTCGCGCCACAGCGCCCAGTTGTGGACCACCTCGATGATCGCGAGCTGATCCGGGGTCAATCGACTTTGGCTCCCGAAAGCTTCACCACCTTGGCCCACTTCACGATCTCGGCGCGCAGGAACTTGTCGAACTCGTCGATCGACATGCCCATCGGGAACACGCCCTGCTTGGCCCATGCCGCCTTGACCTCGGCGGAGTTGATGATCTTGTTCGCCTCGGCGTTGAGCTTCTCGAGGACCGGGCGCGGCGTGCCCGCTGGTGCCATCAGCCCGAGCCAGATGCCGGACTCGTAGCCTGGGACGCCGGCTTCGGAGACCGTCGGCACATCGGGCGTCACAGGGGAGCGCGACATGCCCGAAGTGGCGAGCGCCTTCACCTTGCCGGCGCGCGCATTCGCGGACATCGTCGGCACCGCGTCGAACATCATCTGCACCTGGCCGCCGAGAATCGCGGTGCGCGCCTGGTCGCTGCCCTTGTGCGGCACGTGGACGATGTCCACGCCGGCCATGGCTTTGAAGAGCTCGCCCGCCATGTGATAGGGCGTGCCCGACCCGGAAGAAGCGTAGTTCAGGCCGCCCGCTTTGGATTTCGCGAGCGCGATAAACTCCTTCAGGTTGTTCGCCGGCACCGACGGATGGATCACCATCAGCAGGTCGGAATAGTTCACGCCGGTGATCGGCACGAAATCGCGCATCAGGTCGAAAGGCTTCTTCGGGATGAGCGTCTCGTTCACCGTGTGGGTGTTCGACATCATGAGCAGCGTGTAGCCGTCGGGCGCCGACTTCGCCACGTAGTCGGTGCCAACGATCGAGCCGGCGCCGGGACGGTCCTCGACCACGAACGGTTGCCCCATCACCTCCTGCAGCTTCGCGCCGAGGAACCGCGCGTAGATGTCGGCGGGTCCGCCGACGCCGTAGGGCACGACGATCTTCACGGGCTTTGTCGGGTAAGCCTGCGACCAGGCGGCCGAGCCGGCCGAAACGAGCAGCAATGCGAGCAGTGAGCGGATCATCTCTCCTCCTTAATTAGAATACTTGTCCCCATGAGAATACTCGTCACCGGCGCGGCGGGCTACATCGGTTCTGCACTGGTGAAGGCGCTCGCCGATCACGACGTTGTCGCCACCGACCAGTCGGCGCCGGCGCCGGTCATCGGTAATCTCGCCTACCCGCAGTTCGCCCGGTCCCTGATAACGCGCGACATCGAGGCCGTATTCCATCTCGCCTCGCTGGTCTCGGGCGGGGCCGAGCAGAGCTTCGAACTCGGCACCAAGGTGAACTTGGACGCGACGCGCGACCTCCTCGAGGCCTGCCGCCTGGCCGGCCACTGCCCGAAGTTCGTCTTCGCCTCGTCGATCGCGGTTTATGGTGGGGTTAATGAAGTAAATGATGAAAGTCCTGCGGCACCGCGGCTTTCCTACGGCGCGCAGAAGCTCGTGTGCGAGATCCTGATCGACGACTACACCCGCCGCGGCTACATCGACGGACGCACGCTGCGGCTGCCGGCCGTGCTCGTGCGTCCCGGCGGCCCGAACACCGCAGTGTCGGGCTGGTCGAGCGCGATCATTCGCGAGCCGCTCGCCGGCCGCGACTATGTCTGCCCGGTCGCTCCCGAGACGCGGCTCGCCTGCATCTCGCTCAGGCGGGTCGTGCAATCGTTTTTGCACGCGCTCGACCTTCCGTCGGAAAAGCTCGGCCCCCGCCGCACGGTGCTTCTCAATGGCAACAGCGCGAGCGCTCAGGAGATGTGGGACGCGGTCAAGCCGCGGGCGACCGGGAACGTACGCTTCGCCCCCGACCCGGCCATCCAGGCGGTGATGGACGGCGCGCCCAAGTCCACCGTTTCGGAAAGGGCCACGCGCCTCGGTTTTCCTCAAAGCGGGGACATTCGAGAGATCGTCCGTGAATACGAAGAAGCTGCCCTCGCGCATCACGGTTGAAGGGCTCGATCGCGCGCCGCACCGCGCGTTCTTGCGCGCGCTCGGGGTCAAGGACAGCGATCTGCAAAAGCCATTCGTCGGCGTGGCTTCGACCGATGGCCGCGTGACGCCGTGCAACGCGCTCCTCGGCGAGTTCGCGCGCGAAGCCTGCGCCGCGGTACGCGAGGCGGGCGGCGTGGCATTCGACTTCGCCTGCGCTTCGGTCGCCGATTCCATGTCGATGAACCACGGCGGGATGCGCTACTCGCTGGTGTCGCGCGAGATCATCGCCGACGGCGTCGAGGCGGTGGTGCGCGGCCACGCCTATGACGCGCTGGTCACCTTCGGCGGCTGCGACAAGACGCTCCCGGGAATGATGATGGCGATGGTGCGGCTGAATCTGCCCTCCGTCTTCATGTACGGCGGCGCCGCGCTTCCCGGCAGCTGGCGCGGGCGCGACGTCACGGTGCTCGACACGTACGAAGCCGTGGGCGCTGTGCTCGCGGGCGACATGCGCGAAAGCGAGTTGAGCGAGCTCGAGCATGTGTGCCTGCCGACGCTCGGCTCATGCCCCGGCCAGTTCACCGCCAACACCATGGCCATGGTGTCCGAGACCCTCGGCCTGGCGCTCCCCGGTTCGGCGACGCTGTCCGCCGTCGATTCCCAACGCAAGGCGTTCTCCCGCAAAGCTGGCGAGACCGTCATGCGAGTCCTCAAGGACGGCGGACCATTGCCGCGCGATCTGGTGACGAAAAGGAGCCTCGAAAACGCTGCCGCCGCGGTCGCCGGGACCGGCGGCTCCACCAACGCCGCGCTCCACCTTCCCGCGATCGCGCACGAGGCCGGCATCCGCTTTACGCTCGACGACTTCGCGCGCGTCGCGAAGCGCACCCCGCTCATCGCCGACATGAAGCCCGGCGGGCGTTTCCTCGCCAAGGATCTGCATGCCGTGGGCGGCGTCCATGTAGTCCTGAAAGAACTCCTGGAACGAGGCGCGCTGCACGGCTCCTGCCTGACGCTCTCTGGCAGGTCACTGGAACAGGAGCTTGCAGAACACCGTCGCGCCGACGGCAGCGTGGTGCGCAAGGAACCGATCACGAAGACCGGCGGCCTCGTGGTCCTCAAGGGCAACCTCGCGCCCGACGGCGCGCTGATCAAGGTCGCGGGCCTGAAATCTCTCGTATTCGAGGGGCCGGCGCGCGTATTTGATTCGGAGGAGGCCTGCGCCGAGGTGGTGAAGCAGCGGAAATACAGAGAAGGCGAGGTGCTCGTCATCCGCTACGAAGGTCCGAGAGGCGGACCGGGAATGCGCGAGATGCTGGGAGTCACTGCGCTCATCTACGGCCAGGGCATGGGCGAGAAGGTCGCGCTTCTTACCGACGGGCGCTTCTCGGGCGCGACGCGCGGGATGATGATCGGCCATGTCTCGCCCGAGGCAGCGGCCGGCGGGCCGCTCGCACTTCTGCGCGACGGGGACCGCATTCGGATCGATGCATCCGCCGGGACACTCCATGCAAAACTATCCAGGAGTGAATTACTCAAGAGAAGAATCAAGCCGCCGAAGCGCGAGGTCTCAGGGGTGCTCGAGAAATACGCGGCGCTGGTAGGCCCGGCGAACCTCGGCGCGGTCACGCACAGCGGCGCGCCCAGTAGGCGAAAGTCGCCCTGACGATCGACGGCTGCAGGAGGAATTCGCGCGCCTCCTCGGCGAGCTCGGGCTTTACTTCCCGATAGCCGCCGGCGGCCATCGCGCGAAGCTGCATGCGCGCGGCGCGCTCGAAGAACACCGCGAGGTAGGCCGCTTCCTCGACATAAGCGCCGGTAGTGAGCAGGCCGTGGTTGGCGAGCAGGATGGTCTTCGCGTCACCGAGCGCGCCAGAGATGACGCGCCCTTCGTCATCGGCGACCGGAACGCCCGGCCACTCGGGCAGGTGCGCGGTGCCGTGAAGCATCGCGCTATCCATATGGATGGTTTTCAAAGGCTTCCCGGTACTTGCCAAGGCCGAAGCGTGCGGAGCGTGTGTGTGGACTATCGCTTGTACGTCCGGGCGCTTGCGGTAGATCCAGACGTGGAAACGCACGCCCGGATTGGGCCGGCCGCCGGAAAGCGGGTTGAGGTCTTCGTCGACGAGCACCATGCGCCCCGGCGTGGCTTCGTCGAAGCCGTAGCCGAATTCGAGCGTCCACCAGGTTCCCGGTTTTTCGCCGCGGGCGGTCACCTGGCCGGCAAGGCCGGATTCATGGCCTTCGGCGGCGAGGATGCGGCACGCGAGCGCAAGCGCTTCGCGCGCCGCAAGCGCGGGCGCCTTGAGGTGCTTTACTTCATCAAGCTCGGCAGCCACAGCGAAATCGCGGGGAAGGCGATGAGCAGCGCGAAGCGCACGCAGTCGGCGAGCATGAACGGCATCACGCCGCGGAACACCGTGCCGGTGCTCACCTGCGGCAGCAGGGTCTTGAGGACGAAAAGATTCATGCCGACCGGCGGGCTGATGAGGCCGATCTCGACCACCACCACGATCAGGATGCCGAACCACACCGGGTCGTAGCCGAGGTGCACGATCACCGGGAAGAACACCGGCAGCGTGAGCAGCACCATCGACAGCTCCTCCATCGCCGTGCCGAGCAGCACGTAGATGATGCAGATCGCCGCCACCACGGCGATCGGATTCAGCTCGAACTGCGTCACGAACGCCTTGAGGTCCGCGGGCATGGTGGTGATGTTGATGAAGTCGGCGAACATCAGCGCGCCGATCAGGATCATGAAGAGCATCGCGGTGGTGCGTGCGCTCTCGACCAGCGCCGCGTACAGCGTCCTCCAGTCGAGCGCACGCCGCCAGAGCGCGAACACCATCGCGCCGAACGCGCCCATGCCGGCGCCCTCGGTGGCGGTGAACAGCCCGCCGTAGATGCCGCCGATCACGAAAAGGAACAGGAACGCGACCGTCCAGATCGGCCGGATCGCCTGCCAGCGCTCGCGCCTGCTCGAGCGCTCGCCCGGCGGCCCGGCGTTCGGGTCGCGCCAGGTGACGTAGCGCACGGCGGCGCACAGCAGCGCGGCGCCGAGGATCCCCGGCAGGATGCCGGCGGCGAACAGCATGCCGATGTTGGTCTCGGTGAACACGCCGTAGATCACCATGATGGTCGAGGGCGGGATCATGATGCCGAGCGTGCCGCCCGAGGCGATCGCGCCGGTGGCGAGCGTGTCCGAGTAGCCGAAGCGCTTCATCGACGGGTAAGCGACTTTCGCCATGGTCGCCGCGGTGGCGATCGAGGAGCCGCAGATGGCGCCGAACCCGGCGCACGCCACGATCGTCGCCATGGCGAGGCCGCCGCGCAGGTGGCCGATGAACGCATAGGCGGCGCGGAACAGCTCCTGCGACATGCCGGCGCGCGTGACGAAGTTGCCCATCAGGATGAACAGCGGCACCACCGACAGCGTGTAGTTGCGGCCGGTCTCGTAGATCTTGGTCTGCGCGATGGCGAACGCCATGGTCCAGTTCCAGTCGCGCATGTAGGCGTAGCCGACGACGCCGACGATTCCCATCGCGAGCGCGATCGGGATGCGCAGGAACGCGAGCGCGAGCATCGCCGCGAGGCCGATCAGTCCTTCGGCCATTGGAACGCCTTGTAGACATGGAGCAGCCCGGTGAGGGCGATCATCAGCGCCATGAAATAGACGAACGGGCCGTACGCGATGCGCAGCACGTCGGTGGCGTCGCCGTACGAAGCGATGCGCCCGGCGCGCAGCCACACGAGCCAGGTGAGCAGGAAGAAGATCGCCGCCACGAGGACGTGCACCGCGCGCTTCGCGAGCGCGGTGATCCGGCGTCCCGCGATGCGGTCGATGAAGTCCATGGTGACGTGCTCGTCGGCGTGCGACACGAGCGGCAGCCCGGCAAAGATCAGCACGAGGAGCAGAAGCTCGGTGACCTCGAAGCCGCCGCGCAGCGGCCGGTTGAAGACGTAGCGCGCCACCACGTCGACGAACGTGAGCGACATCATGCAGAAAAGGATGATCGAGGCGGCGACGCCGAGGACCGCGTCGGCCCGCCTCTCCCAGTTG
>DATADT010000118.1:0-5188 GCA_036258355.1 Burkholderiales bacterium | reverse complement strand
GCGCCGATCATCTTGGCGATGTCCTGCTTCGGCAGGCGCTTGGTGACGACCTTCTCGCCGTCGACGTTCTCGGCCATGTCGAGCAGCAGCCGCGCCACCCGGCCGTAGACATCCAGCAGCGCGAGGCTGCCGATCTTGCGGTCGGCCTCGCGCAGGCGCTTCACCAGCCCGCGCATCACCGCCTGAGTCATCTCGAAGTTGTCGGCCATGCACTTCTTGAAGTCGCGCTTCGCGATCGAGAGCAGCTCGCAGGGCTCGATCGTGACCACCGTGGCCGAGCGCGGCTCGTCGTCGATCAGGCCCATCTCGCCGAAGAACTCTCCCGGGCCGAGGATCGCGAGGATCACTTCCTTGCCCTCGGAATCGCTCATCATGACCTTGAGCCGGCCGGAAAGCACGATGTAGAGCGAGTCGGTCGGGTCGCCGCCGGCCATGATGGTGGTCGAGCGCGGCGCGCTCTTGCGCGTCACCATTGCGGTCAGCATGCGCAGCTGATCCTCGGGGACGCTCGCGAAGAGCGGCACTGTCTTCAGCACTGCGGTCGATACCGGTCCTGCCATAAAGTGAGATGTTAGCATTTCCACGAATGGCCACACGGCATGCCCGGCTGCTGATTCTCGGCTCGGGCCCGGCGGGTTATACCGCCGCGGTCTACGCGGCGCGCGCCAACCTGCGGCCGGTGCTGATCGCCGGCGTGGCGCAGGGCGGCCAGTTGATGACCACGACCGATGTGGATAACTGGCCGGCGGACGCCGACGGCGTCCAGGGACCGGACCTGATGCAGCGCTTCCAGAAGCACGCCGAGCGCTTCGATACCGAAGTGATCGCCGACCAGATCCATACGGCGCGCCTGGGCGAGCGCCCGTTCGTGCTCCAGGGCGACATGGCGGCCTATAGCTGCGACGCCCTGGTGATCGCGACCGGGGCCACGGCCAAGTACCTCGGCCTGCCCTCGGAGCAGAAGTACATGGGGCGAGGCGTTTCGGCTTGCGCCACCTGCGACGGGTTCTTCTTCAAGGGGCAGGAGGTCGTGGTGGTGGGCGGCGGCAATACCGCGGTCGAGGAGTCGCTCTACCTCGCCAACATCTGCTCCAGCGTGACCCTGGTGCACCGGCGTGACAAATTCCGCGCCGAGAAGATCATGGTGGACAAGCTGATGAAGCGGGTGTCCGAGGCGAAGATCGGCCTCGAGCTCGACGCCATGGTGGAAGAAGTGCTGGGCGACGCGGGCGGGGTCGCCGGGGTCAGGATAAAAAATCTCAAGTCCGGTTCGGTCAAGACTATTGCCGCGAAAGGCTTCTTCGTCGCCATAGGGCACACCCCGAACACCGGCATCTTCGTCGGGCAGCTCGAGATGGAGAACGGCTATATCGTCACGCGCGGCGGCCGCGAAGGCCTCGCCACCGCGACCAGCGTGCCGGGCGTATTCGCCGCCGGGGATGTCCAGGACCATGTCTATCGCCAGGCGGTTACCAGCGCCGCAAGCGGCTGCATGGCGGCGCTCGACGCGGAGAAATACCTCGATGGCGGCGTCTGACGAGCCCGATTTCCGGGACGGCGTCGAGCCCCTGCCCGAGCCGCGGCGCGTGCCTCCGGACCGCCCCCGCCCGGCGCCGGTGCCGCGCGAAACGTGGCGCGACGAGCAGGCCGCGCTCGCCGAGTCGCTCGGCCCGATCGCGCCCGACGACGCCGTCGAGTCGGGCGAAGAGCTCGCCTTCGTCAGGAGCGGCTACTCACCCAGGATGCTGCGAAAACTAAGGCGCGGCCACTGGGTCGTGGAGGACAGCCTCGATCTGCACGGCCTGAACCGCAGCGAGGCTGCGGCCGCGGTGCGCGAGTTCCTGCGCGGTTGCCGGGCGCGGCGCCTGGGCTGCGTACGCATCGTCCATGGCAAGGGCCTGGGCTCGCGCAACCGCGAGCCGGTGCTCAAGCGCAAGGTCTACCACTGGCTGAAGATGCGCGACGAAGTGCTGGCGTTCGCCCAGGCGCCCGCGGCGCATGGCGGCTCGGGCGCCGTACTGGTGTTGCTTAAGGCCTAGACTGCGGCTTCGTTCGTCTCGCCGGTCCGGATACGCACCACGTGCTCGACGGAGGTGACGAAGATCTTGCCGTCGCCGATCTTGCCGGTGCGCGCCGAGCGCACGATGGCGTCGATCGCGCTTTCCACCTGGTTGTTGGCGACCACGACCTCGATCTTGACCTTGGGCAGAAAGTCGACCACGTACTCCGCGCCGCGGTAGAGCTCGGTGTGCCCTTTCTGCCGGCCGAAGCCTTTCACCTCGGTCACCGTGAGCCCGGTGACGCCCACTTCCGACAGCGCCTCGCGCACCTCATCGAGCTTGAACGGCTTTACGATGGCCTCGATCTTCTTCATACGCCCTGTCCTCCGCGATGGGGGGATTGTACAGCGACAAAGCTCGTAAAATCGCCCGCATGGCGCTCAGCGACTCCCTGCGCCCGTCGCTGCTTTTCTGGTACGGGCAGCTCCTGATGCTGGTCAAGCGCCACTCGCGGGCGCTCGAGGTGTTCCGGGCGGTGGCGCGCGAGAACCCGCGCCACCCGCAGGCGTGGAGCTGCGTCGCGTTCCTTCTCGCCGAGCGCGACGAGCACCAGGCCGCGCTGGACGCGTTCGAGCGCGCTATCGCCCTCAAGCCGGACGATGCGCCCTCGCACTTCAACGTCGCTTTCATCCTGCAGCGCCTCGGCCGCCACGGGGCGGCGCTGCCGCGCTTCGAGCGCGCGCTGGAGATCGACCCCAAGATCGACCGCGCCTGGTACGGCTTGGGCCTTTCGCTCGCCCACCTCGGGCGCCTGGAGGAAGCGGCCGAGAAGTTCCAGGAGGCGGCGCGGCTGCAGCCCATGAACCCCTACGCCGGCTACCAGCTCGCCGGGGTGTGGCACCGCCTCGGCCACCGCGACAAGCTGCGCGCCGAGTATGAGCGCATCAAGGGCTTCGATCCGAAAGTCGCCGAGAGGATCCGCGTCGAGTTCGGCGTGCAGCCCAAGTAACATCTTGGAAAGCGTAGCCGTCGTCGATTCCCTGGGGCAGGTCGACCCCGCCGAATGGAATGCGCTCGCCGGGCGCCAGCCTTTCGTGCGCCACGAGTTCCTGTCCGCGCTGATCGAGAGCGGCTGCGCATCGGCTCGCACCGGCTGGGCGCCGCGGTTCCTGCTCGCGCGGCGCGCCGGGGAGCTCGCCGGCGCCATGCCGCTCTTCGTCAAGTCGCATTCGTACGGGGAATACGTGTTCGACTGGGCCTGGGCAGAGGCGCACGAGCGGCACGGTATCGGCTACTACCCCAAGCTCCTCAGCGCCATTCCGTTCACCCCGGTGAGGGGCCCTCGCCTGCTCGGGAGCGAGAAAGCGCTGCTTCTCGATGCGGCGCTCCAGCTCGCGCGCGATACTTCGTCGCTCCATGTCCTCTTTCCTCCGGAGGAGGACCTGCCGTATCTCGCCGCCCGCGGCATGCTGGTCAGGCGCACCGTGCAGTTTCACTGGCGCAACGCCGGCTACGCGGATTTCGACCACTTCCTGCACCGCATGACGCACGCCCGGCGCAAGAAAATCCGCCAGGAACGCCGCAGGGTGAAAGAGGCCGGAGTCCGTTTCTCCTGGCTTGAAGGACCTTCAATCACCCGGCGTCACTGGGAGTTCTTCAATCGTTGCTACCGCAAGACCTACGCCGAGCACCGCTCGAGCCCGTACCTGAGCCTGGAGTTTTTTCTGCGCATCGGCGCCGCGCTGCCCGAAAACCTCGCGCTGCTGGTCGCCGAGCGCGACGCTCGCCCGATTGCTGCAGCGCTGTTCCTGAAGGATGAACGCACGCTTTACGGCCGCTACTGGGGCGCGCTCGAGCACGTGCCGCTGCTTCACTTCGAGTGCTGCTACTACCAGGCGATCGAGTACGCCATCGGTGGCGGCCTGCAGGTCTTCGAGGGCGGCGCGCAGGGCGAGCACAAGCTCTGGCGCGGGCTGCTTCCCGTCGAGGCGCCTTCCGCCCACTGGCTCGCGCATCCGAGGTTCGCGCGCGCGGTGGAGAATTTCCTCGAGCGCGAAGGGGCCGGGATCGCGCGCTACGTCGACGAGTTGTGCGAACATAGCCCGTTCAAGAAAGAGGACGAGGAGAAATAGGGTGAAAATGAGGCAGCAATGAGGCTTAAAGACAAGGTCGCGATCGTCACCGGCGCGGGCTCGGGCTTCGGCGCCGGCATCGCCCGGCGCTTCGCCGAGGAAGGCGCCCGGGTCGTCGTCAACGACATCAACCCGCAGGCGGGCGAGCGCGTGGCGCGCGAGGTCGGCGGAAAGTTCGTCCAGGCCGACGTCACGAAAAGCGCCGACTGGGCGAAGCTGGTACAGGCCGCGGGCGAGCGCCTCGACATCGTGGTCAACAACGCCGGGTGGACCCACCGCAACAAGCCCTATGTCGAGGTCGCGGAGGCGGAGTTCGACCGCGTGTACGCGGTCAACGTGAAGAGCATCTATCTTTCCGCGCTGCACGTGGTGCCGGTGTTCCGCAAGCGCGGCGGCGGCTGCTTCGTGAACATCGCGTCGACGGCCGGGGTGCGGCCGAGGCCCGGGCTTACGGTCTACAACAGCTCGAAGGGCGCGGTGATCATCATGTCGAAATCGATGGCGGCGGAATTCGGGCCCGACAAGATCCGCGTCAACTGCGTCAACCCGGTGTTCAGCCCGGAGACCGCGCTCTCGGCGGACTTCGCCGGCGGGGCGCTCACCGAAGAGGCGAAGAAACGCTTCCTCGGCACCATCCCGCTCGGGCGGTTCTCGACGCCGCTCGACGTGGCGAACGCGTGCCTCTATCTCGCTTCGGACGAGGCGGGCTTCGTGAGCGGCGTCTGCATCGAGGTCGACGGCGCGCGCTGCGTGTAGTTAAGCCGGCTTCTAGGCTACTTCTAAGCCCGTTTTAGGCCGCCGAGCAAGGCGGCCACCTGGGGACGCTTGCGCTTGCTCTGCTGCTGGGGTTCCGGCTTCGCTGCGGGGGGAGTAGGTGACGCGGGCTCGTAGGGCTTGGAGAAGATCGGGTCGGCCGGGCGTTTAGGCGGCGTGCCGGACGCGGGCTTTCGCTCCTTCTCCCTGCGCGCCTGGTCGCCCATCAGCGTGGCGACGCTCGCGCCGCTCGGCCCGAAGCCCGGGATGAGGACGCGCTCGATGCGCTTCTTGATCAGGCGC
>DATADT010000117.1:0-3882 GCA_036258355.1 Burkholderiales bacterium | reverse complement strand
CTCGCGCAGGGCATCGGGCAGGCGCTCACCGAGGGCTGCCGCTACGAGGACTCGGGTCAGCTCGTCACCGGCTCGTTCATGGACTACTGCATCCCCCGCTCGTCCGACATCCCGCTCTTCAAGGTCGACACGCGCGAGACGCCGTGCACGCACAACCCGCTGGGCGTGAAGGGCTGCGGCGAGGCGGGCGCGATCGGCGCGCCCGCGGCGGTGATGAACGCGATCACCGACGCGCTCGGCGTGAAGGACGTGCCGATGCCTGCGACGGCGCAAACGGTCTGGCGGTCAATGAAGAAAGCGGCCTAGGAGGAGATCTCTTTATGCATGCATTCGAATATCACCGTCCGTCCAGCACGAACGACGCGCTGAACCTCGGCAAGAAGGAAGAAGCGAAATATCTCGCGGGCGGCCAGAGCCTCGTGCAGGCGATGAAGCTGCGGCTTTCCTCGCCGTCGGACCTCATCGATTTAGGTTCCATCAAGGAACTCACTGGGATAAAGGCCTCAGCCAGCGGCGTGGAGATCGGCGCGATGACCCGCCATGCCGACGTCGCGGGTTCCAAGGACGTGCAGAAGACGATCCCGGCGCTCGCCGCGCTCGTCGGCATCATCGGCGACCGCCAGGTGCGGCACATGGGCACGTTGGGTGGCTCCCTGGCGAACAATGATCCCGCGGCCGATTACCCCGCGGCGGTTCTCGGCCTCGGCGCCACCATCACCACCAACAAGCGCAAGATCGAGGCGGACAAGTTCTTCAAGGGCCTCTTTGAGACCGCGCTCGAGCCCGGCGAACTCATCACCTCGGTCGCGTTCCCCACGCCGCAGCGCGCGGCCTACATGAAGTTCAAGAACCCGGCTTCGCGCTTCGCCATCGTCGGCGTCTTCGTCGCCGACTTCGGCGGCGGCAAGGTGCGGGTCGCCGTCACCGGCGCCGGCTCCTGCGCGTTCCGCCAGGCCGATATGGAAAAGGCGCTCGCCGCGAAGTTCGCTCCCGACGCGGTAGCGAACATCAAGGTGAAGCCCGACGGCCTCAACAACGACCTGCACGCATCGCCCGAGTACCGCGCGCACCTCGTCACGGTGATGGCGAAGCGCGCGGTGGAAGCCGCCCTGAAATGAATCGGGGTCAGAGCCCGATTTTCCGGAAGCCCGCTGCGGCGGGCTTTTCTTTTCGCCTTACGGCATCTTGCCGAGGATCCTGCCGAACTCCTCGGGCGAGAACGCCGTGAGCGTCTCGGTGCGCACGTTGCCGAGCGAGCCCACCGCCAGGCTGAGCGCAGTCGCCGCCGCCGCATCGGGCGCCTCGACGATCGAGACGAGATCGAAGTGCCCCAGCGTCCAGTACAAGTCCTTGACCTTGCAGCCGGCCTTCGCCGCCATCGCCCTGTAGGCGTCGGCGCGCTTCGGCGAATCCTTGATATTGCGGATGCCCTGATCGGTAAAACTTGCGAGCACGATGAAGATTGCCATGGTTGACTCCTTTCGTTTGGCTACTCGATGAGCCGGTCGGCGCGAAACTGCATTTCCTTCGGGATGGTCAACTCGAGAGCTCGCGCCGTCCGCAGATTGATCACCATCTCGAACTTCGATGGCTGCTCGATCGCGAGCTCGCCCGGCTTCGCGCCTCTGAGGATGCGGTCGGTGTAGATCGCCGCGCGGCGGAAGTTGTCCCGGAGGTCGGGTCCGTAGCTCATCAGGCTCCCCGCCTCGGCATGCTCGCTGCTGAGAGCGATCGTCGGCAGGCGGTGCGTCATCACGAGCTCTGCGATCTGGCGCCTTTGCTGCACGAAAAGCGCGTCGCCCGCGACGATCAGCGCTTGCGAGCGCCCGCTCGCCAAGATCGCCAAGCCTTGCTCGATCTCGTCGGGTGTGCGCGCGTCCGCCCGCACCAATTCGATCGCGGCGTTTTTCGCGGCCGCCTGCAGGTACTGCCACTGCATCAGGTTGCCGACGTTGGCCGGGTTGACCAGCGCGCCGACGCGGGAAACTCTGGGCAGGACGGCCGAGAGTATTTCGAGATGCTTCTGGCTCAGCTGGGCGCTCAGCGTCGTCAGGCCGGTGACGTTGCCGCCGGGACGGGCGAGGCTGTCGCCACCCCATCCGCCACGGGGTCCCCGGAAAGCGTCATGACGATCGGGATCGCGGCTGTCGCTTGCCTCGCCGCAAGGTTGGCCGGGGTTCCGGTCGAGACGATCAGATCGACCTTCGCGCGAACCAGCTCTGCGGCAAGCTCGGGCAAGCGCTCCGCCTTGCCGTCGGCGAAGCGGGCTTCGATCACAAGGTTCTTGCCCTCGGTGTAGCCCAGCTCGCGCATGCCCTGAAGGAACACGGCGTAGCGCCCCGTCTCCTGGGCTGACTGCTTCGAGGCGAAATACAGAAACCCGACCCGCCAGGTCTTGCGCTGCTGGGCGGACTACGCGCGCGCCACGCCCAACACCGCAACCGCAACCAGGAAAGCGCGACGCTCCAATCCCCCCTTCCTTGCGCGCCTATGCTACTCCCGGCGCGCCGCGCCCGCCGGCTAGGTCGATTTGCGCCGCGACTGCTCGACGCGCGCCTGCGCCGACGCCGACTTCACCTTCTTCTTCTCCTCGGGCGGCGGCAGCTGCGCCTTGAGGCCGAGCCCCTCGAGCGAGAGCTCGCGCAGCCAGCCCTTCGAGTGGTAGAGGTGCTCGTCCTCCTCGTCCTCGACCTCCTGGTAGGCCTCCTTCAGCGCCTTGGCCTGCGCGCCCTCCATCTTCTCTGCCACCTCGCCGATCAGCTGCCAGTTGAAGTGATCGACGGTCTCGGCGAGCACCACGCATTCCGCCGCGACGCACTGCGCCTGCGCCGGGTCACCCGCGCCGAGCGCCGCCTCCATTGCCGCCACGAGCGAAGCGCCCATGTCGTGCGTGATCTTGCGTCCCGGCGTCTGCTCTTCAGGGTCGATCTCGAGCTGCAGGCACGCGTCGTGTAAAACCTGCACGTGCTTCTCGGTCTGCTCCAGGTACTTCTCCCACTCCTCCTTGAGGTCCTCGTTGACGACGCACTTGAGCGCCGTCTGATAGACCTTGGTGCCGCCCATCTCGTGCTCGAGCGACTGGAGCATCAGCTCCTTGACCATCTGCATTTCCATGGACTTCTCCTGTTCGTTGGTGGCGAATCAGGAGTGGGCCTAGCAATCGGCGTTCCCGCGGCGCGCGCCCCGCTATTCGATGACCCGGTCGGCGCGGATGAGGAGATGATGCGGCAGAGCGATGCCGGAAGCCTGAGCGAACAGCACGCGCGGCGACGCGAGCGCGGTGGCAGCGACGGGCCCGATGAATGCCCTGCGATGCATAGCTTCCTCGCTGGAAGCGGACTTTACTTCCTGGCGCGGCCAGGACCACATTCAATAGCGGGTTAGCTATCATCGCGGCATGAAGGGGAGGCTTCGGTCGCGCCGCCTGGTGACGTTGCGTCCGCGCCGCGCGAAGCGGAGCCACATGCTGGCGGAGGTGGCGCGCATCCTGAGACTGACGCCGGAGGAGCGGCTGCGGGAGGTAGGCAACGCGGCCCGCTTCGTGGCCCCAGCGCGCCACGCACAAGCGGCCCGCGCCCAGGGGCGGAAAAAACTAGAATAGTAGGTTCCATGGCCCGATCGCTGCCCAATTCCATCGACGAGACCCAGGCGCTGCTCGCCTCCGGCGAGTACGTGGCTGACCGAAGCCTCGCGACCTCGCTCTTCCTCTCGCTCGCAATGAAGCGCCCGCTCTTCCTGGAAGGCGAGGCGGGGGTGGGGAAGACCGAGATCGGCAAGGTGGTGTCGCAGGCGCTGGGGCGCGAGCTGATTCGCCTGCAGTGCTACGAAGGCCTCGATATCGCGCAGGCGGCCTACGAGTGGAACTACCCGCGGCAGATGATC
>DATADT010000116.1:0-6581 GCA_036258355.1 Burkholderiales bacterium | reverse complement strand
CTCCTTTGCCCGCTTATGCCGGGCGATTTTTCGCTACGCGAAGCGTATTGCCGTCGGTGGCGAGCACATAAACCGTCGCCCCGGGCTCGATTCCTCCCTCGAACCCCTCCACGCGCGCATCCCAGCTCGCGCCGCGGTAGCGCACCCTCGCCAGCCGGGCCTTGGGATCCACCCAGCTCTCGAAGCTCGCAGGCATGCCGGCGTCGATCGGCGCCATCTGCTGCGCCTTGTTCTTCGCGCGGTAAGCATGAACGACGTAGCAGCCGACCGCGGCGACGAGCGCGGCGACTATGGACTGCGAAGCGAATGCGAGCCCGAGCCATGCGGCGGCCGCGGCGCCGAACGCGGCAAGGCCGAGCATGAGGAGGTAGAAAGTCCCTGTCAGCAGCTCGACGATGACCAGTACCAGGCCGATCACCGCCCAGATGATGCCGTGGTCCATGGGGAGGCTAATTTACTAGAATCGGCGGCATGCTGGGCGAGGAGCTGGTGCGCGTGCATGAGACGGCGGCGGTCGTGCCTCGCTTCAGCGAGCGCTACCCCGGACTCACCGCCGAAGCGGGCTACGCGGGCGCGCGTGCGTTGCACGCGCATCGCCTCGCGCGCGGCTGGAAGCCGCTCGGGCGCAAGATCGGATTCACTAACCGCACGCTTTGGGAACGCTACGGCGTGCACGAGCCTATGTGGGGCACGGTGTACGACCGCACCGTGATCGAAGCGAAGCAGAACCGCGCCACGGTCGAGCTGCGCGGCCTTGCGCAACCGCGCATCGAGCCCGAGATCGCCTTCAAGCTGAAGCGCGTTCCTCACTCGAGCGAAGTGGCGGAATTGCTCGGCTGCATCGACTGGATGGCGCACTCGGTGGAAATCGTGCAGTGCCACCACCCCGACTGGAAAGTCACCATCGCGGACTGCACCGCCGACAACGGGCTGCACGGCCGCCTCGTGGTCGGCACCCCGATTCCGATGCAGGACCCGGACAAGCTGCCGAAGCTCGAGGCAAGACTGTTCAAGGGAAGCGAGCTCAAGGATCGCGGCGTGGGGGCGAACGTGCTCGGAAGCCCGCTCATCTCGCTCGGCTACCTGGTGGATCTGCTCAAGAAGCAGCCGGACGCCGAGCCGCTGCGTGCAGGCGAGATCGTCACCACGGGCGTGCTCACCGACGCGCACCCGGTCGCGCCGGGCGAGACCTGGCATACGGAGATCTCCGGGCTGCCGCTCGAGGGCCTCGCGATCGCTTTTCGATGAGGCCGCTCGAGGGCATCACCGTGGTCGCGCTCGAGCAGGTGATCGCCGGGCCGTTCGCCACGCGCCAGCTCGCCGAGCTTGGCGCGCGCGTGATCAAGATCGAGCGTCCCCAGGGCGGCGACCCGGCGCGAGGCTACGACGCGACCGTCAAGGGCCTGTCGTCGCATTTCGCCTGGGTAAACCGCTCGAAGGAAAGCTTGACGCTCGACGTCAAGCACCGCGACGCGAAGGAGATCCTCGAGCGCCTGATCGGAAAGGCCGATGTCTTCCTCCACAACCTCGCGCCCGGGGCAGTCGAGCGCCTCGGTTTGGGTTCGCAGGACTTGCGCGCACGTTTTCCCCGATTGATATGGTGCGGCATCTCAGGCTACGGCCCCGCTGGGCCGTACGCGTCGAAGAAGGCTTACGACCTGCTGGTGCAATGCGAAGCGGGCCTGCTCTCGGTCACCGGAACGCCCGAGACGCCGGTGAAAGCCGGCATCCCCGCGGCCGACATCGCCGCCGGCATGTATGCGTTCGCTTCGATCCTGGCGGCGCTCCTGCGCCGCCACCGCAGCAACGAAGGCGCCACGATCGATGTGACGATGCTGGAATCGCTCGGCGAATGGATGGGGTTTCCGGCGCTGTTCACCGCCTACGGCAGCGCCGCCCCGCCGCGCTCGGGCCCTTATCACGCCACCATCGTGCCCTACGGGCCGTTCGCGGCGGGCGACGGCGGGACCGTGTTTCTCGGCGTGCAGAACGAACGCGAGTTCGCCGCGTTCTGCGATCGTGTACTGCAAAAGCCTTCGTTGAAAACCGACGAGCGCTTCTCCTCCGGCCCGGCGAGGTTCCGCAACCGCGAGGCCTTCCATCGGGAGGTTGAGGCTGTTTTTCGCGGCCTGAAAGCGAGCGAGATCGTCGAGCGCCTCGAGGCCGCGGATATCGCCAACGCGCGGCTGAACGACATGCTCGGGTTCTGGCGCCATCCGCAGCTCGAGGCGCGCGGGCGCTGGGCAAGCGTCGGCTCGCCGGGCGGAGCGCTCGACATGCTGAAGCCGCCGTTCAATCTGTCGGACTTCGAGCCGCGCATGGATGCGATCCCGGCGCTCGGCGAGCACAACCGCGCGATCCTCGCCGAGCTGGGCTACGGCGCGCACGAGATCGAGGCGCTCGCCGCCTCGGGCGCGATCTAGGCGCTCGTCACATCATCCGGTCGGGGAAGTCGTAGCGCCCTTCGCGCAAGCCCTGCTCGTAGCGTGCCACATCGACCTTCACGCCGTAGCGCTCGCACTGCTCGCCATAGACGGCGGCCTGGCTCTGCAGCTTGAAGCGCGCGTCGCGATAGCCGAGGTCGTACCAGTTCGCGCCGCGGCACTGCGCGTCGTCCATGCCCGCGCAGCCCGCGAGCATCCCGATCAGCGCAAGGAGCGCGCTAGTCCTGAGACTGAGCCGTGCGTCGATCGAATTCATATTTGCCCTCCTGCCAGCCTTGGGCGTAGCGCGCCGCGTCGACCTTCACGTCGTGCGGAGCGCATTGCCAGGCGTACGTATCGTCGTGCCGCTGCAGGCCGTACATGGCATCGCGGAAGCCTAGCGTGTACCAGTCGGCGCTACGGCAATCCTTCGCCTCGAGGCCTGCGCATCCGCACAACAGCAAGACAAAAAGCGGCGCCGACCTCATGCCGGGGCGAACAAGGGCCGCGGCGCCGCTATTCCGGCTTCAGGACTTCTTGGTCTCGATGTCCGCGGCGCGAGCGAGATCTTTGTGGAGGCGGGCGACGCGCTCGACTTCGCCCTTGGCCGGGAAGCGTTCGTAGAACCCTTCCTCGCGGAACTGGCGCGCCATCTCTCCCCAGGGGCCGAGGCGCGCTTCCCAGCGCGCCACGCGCCCGGCTTCGGGCTCGGGATCGTCGCGCGCGAGGTCGGCGCAAACGCGCACCATCGCCTTGATGGTCACCGGCTTCGTGACCATGTAGTTTTCGTTGCCCCACACGGCATCGCCGAAAACCGCCTTCGCCGCCTTGAAGAAGTCGCGGATGATTGCGTAGTAGCGCGGCACTTCCTTGGAGCTGCCGCCGGCGAGCTGGATCGAGCGCCAGCGCCCGCGCACCCAGCGGTGCAGCTCGTTGAAAAGCTCGGCCTGCAGCACCCACTTGTCGCGCTGGCTGCGCCCGCCCAGCCGGTTGATGCGATAGCGCAGCGGGCTGTCGCCCTCGCTGTAGAGCCGCTCGACCAGGCGCGCGGCGAACTTGCGGTCCGGCGCCGCGAACGAGACGTGCTCGTAGAGATCGACGAGGTGGCTCTTGTTGATGCGCGTCGGCGTCGAGTTGATGATGACGAACATCTCGGTGGCGAAATCCTCGCTGCGGGCGTCGAAGATCACGCAGGGCACGTTGATCGAGGCGGCGTCATCGGGCCGCTCGTGCAGGTAGAAGCGCAGCGCCGCGAGGCGGTGCTGGCCGTCGATGATCAGGTATTTCGTCGAGGGCTCGGTGATGCTGCCCGCGCCGCCGTTGCCGTCGGCGCGGAAATTCAGCCGCTCGGAGGTGAACAGCAGCACCGTGCCGGGAATCGGCGGCTGCGAGATCGCGGTCTCGTAGAAGTTCTTCAGCTGGCGCACCTTGGAGCGCGACAGGGAGCGCTGGAACGCCTTGTCGGTGCGCTCGATCTTGGAGATGAACTGCGCGATGTCGTCGTCCTCGGAGATGCGGCTGGGCGTGATCTCCTCGCCCTCGCCGTAGAAGCGGCTGATGAAGCGCACCTTGCCCAGTAAATCCTTGGCCGGGTAGCTGACGAAGTAAAAGACGCCGTCCTTTTGCCGGATCTGCGTCGCTTGCATTGGCGCGGTCTCCGTGGCCCGGCCCCCGGCCGGGTCTCCTTGAAGGCGCGAATAGTAAAGGAAAATCGGGGCCTTAGCAGGCGCGACGAATCCCCTTAGCAAGTGGGGTGCAGGAGGGCTTGGAGCACTTCGCCCGTGCGACGGTTTTGCACGAAAGCGGCCGCGCCGGAGTTGGTGGCGGTCGCGCCCGGCAGCAAAGGCAGCGTGCGCCGCTCCACCCGCTGCTGACCCACCTCGAAAGGCCCCAGCCACTCGAGCACCACGTGGTCGTGGGTGAGGATCCGGCCGCGGTTCTCTCCCGCCATCACCTTGCTTTCGACCCTGCTCTGATATGCGGTGAGGTAGAGGACGGCATCCCCAGCGGGCTGGACGAGCTCGGCGAGCGCCTCGACCTCCAGACCCTTCGCATCCGCCTCCAGCAGGGTGAGCTTCAGGCGGGCCTTGGCCGGCTCGGAATTTATCCGCTCTACTGCCTCGTCGAACGCCTTGGTTCCCCAGCCCCGGAAGTCCCGCCCTTGGAGCATGACCTGAGGGGTGTAGACAAGCGCCATGCGCTGGAGCTGGGAAAGCTTCCTTTGGCGAACGGAGAACTCGCGCTTGGCATATGGGTCCTTCCAGCCGATGTAATCCCAATAGTCGACATGCAGCGCGAGGGGAACCACCGCGGTGCCCGGGTAGCGCTTGCCGAGGCCGCTAAGCCAGCGCTCCGCCGGCGGGCAACTGGAGCAACCCTCCGACGTGTAGAGCTCGACCAGCGCCGCCGTACTCGGCCCCGACTCCGAGACGCACTGGGCGGCATAGGCCGGTAGTGCAAGAAGAACGCTTAGCAAAACGCCTCCTATGCGCATGGCTGTTGGTCGAAACGGCCGACATCGGCTTACGGCGGCGCCCACCATAATCTGGCGTGCTGCAGCACGCCGCGTTCTTCCTCGCCTCGCTCGCCTGGAACCTCGGCCTCGGGATGACCTGGCTCGCGGTGCCGCTCTATGCCTACGCGCAGGGGCTGTCCAACGCGGAGATCGGGATCCTCTTCGCCGTGCCTGTGCTCGCCCAGGCGCCGCTCAACCTGGTAGGCGGGGCCTACACCGACCGCATCGGCGGGCGCCGCATCCTGCTCGGTTCATGCGTCGCCACGATCGCCGCGGGCCTGTGGTTCATGTTCGCGCAGGGATTCTGGACGCTCCTTGCCGGGCAGATCGTGTTCATCCTTGCCCGCGCCGCGTTCTGGCCGGCCACCTGGGCGATGGCGAGCGAGCTGCCCGGGGCACGCGGCACCCAGCTCGGGCGCTTGAACGCCGTGACCAACCTCGGCCAGATCGTCGGCACCGCGGTCTGCGGCTTCCTGCTCGCCGCGACGGGCTTCATCCCGACTTTCGCGGTCCTCGCCCTGACGGGCGCCATCGGTCTCATCGCCGGGATGCGGACCGAACCGCAGCCGCCGAAGCCTGCCCCGGCGCGGCATGTGCTTGGCGCCTACCTGCCGCTGGTGCGGGAACGGATCATCGGTTACGCGATCATGTGCGCCTACCTTTCGGCGCTCCCGTTTTCGCTCTCGATGTCGTTTTACCCGCTGCTCCTCGCGCAGTACGGCTACGGCGAGGGGACTTCGGGTGTGCTGCTGGCGCTGCGCGCGGTCGGATCCATCCTCGCGAGCCTGCTCGCAGCCCGCTTCGTGCGCACCGGTCCGCAAACACTCTGGCCGGTGGGCTGCGGGATCGCCGTGGCGGTCTCGGTGGGATTCGTGCCGGCGATCAACCATATCGTCCCGATCGCGTTCTGGCTGCTCGTGGTCGGCGCGGGCACGGCTGCAATGACGCTCTACTTCCAGATCACGATCGCCGAGGCGAGCCGGCGTGAGGAGCGCGGCTCGGCGCTCGCCCTGGGCGGTCTGGGCTGGAGCGTGTCGCACCTAACGACGCCGCTCGTGATGGGCTTCCTCGCCGACCGCTACGGCATCGTTACCGGTTTCTATGCGCTTGGCGCCTTCGCGCTTCTCTGTGCCTTGGCGATTGCTTTCTTAAGACGTTGGGCGTTCGAAGGGGGGCCAAGAATCCGGCCTGGAATCAAGCGGCCTTGAAAACGCCCGGCTCGAGCGAGTGGCGCTCGAGCAGGCGGTAGAACTCGGTGCGGTTGCGCCCGGCAAGCCGTGCAGCCTTGGTGACGTTGCCCCCGGTGATTTTGAGGATGCGCACCAGGTAATCGCGCTCGAACGCACGGCGCGCCTCGTCGAGCGAGGTAAGCGAGGTGTCGCCGGCGTCGATCGCCTGCCTCACCAGCGACCCCGGAATCACCTCGGTGGCGGCGAGGGCAACCGCCTGCTCCACCACGTTGAGAAGCTGCCGCACGTTGCCCGGCCACCGGGCCGAGACGAGGAGCTGCATCGCCTCGGGCGAGAAAGCGAGCGGCCCGCGCCGATAACGCGTTGCCAGCCGGGATAGGAATTCATTGGCGAGCAGCGGGATGTCTTCACGCCGCTCTGCGAGCGTCGGGATGTAGAGCTTCACCACGTTCA
>DATADT010000115.1:0-2317 GCA_036258355.1 Burkholderiales bacterium | reverse complement strand
GCCCTCGCAGAAGGACGAGTTCCTCGTGCGCTCGCCGATGGGCAAGGTGCCCTTCCTCGAGCTCGACGACGGCCGGCGCCTCGCCGAATCCGAGGTGATCGCGGAATATCTCGAGGACGCGTACCCGCAGAAGCCCCTCCTGCCCAAGGACCCGTTCGAGCGCGCCAAGGTCCGCGAGCTCGTCACCGTGATGGAGCTTCACCTCGAGCTGCCGGCCCGGCGGCTCTATGGCCACGTGTTTTTCAAGAGACCGGCGTCGGAAGAGATCATCCGCGCGGTCGAGAAGGACCTGCCGAAGGGCGTGCGGGCGCTCAAGGTCCTGGTGAAGTTCGATCCCTACATCGCCGGGCGCGAGCTCACGCTCGCCGATTGCGCGGCGTTCGTGCACCTGCCGCTCGTGTCGCTCACCACCAAGCTCGCCTACGGGCGCGACGTGCTGGAAGACATGGCGCCGCTCAAGCCCTATATCAAGATGCTGGGAGAGCGTCCGGCGTTCGCCAAGGTAAACGAGGACCGCAAAGCCGCGCAGGCCGCGCTCGCCAAGAAGTGACTTCCTGGCAGGAATACCTGCGCTTCGTGGTGACGCTCACCGCGGTGCTCGACCCATTCCTCGCCGTGCCGATCTTCGTCAGCGTCACCGCGGGCGAGCGCCTGCGCGACCGGCTGCGGCTCGCAAACGTCGTCACGCTGACGGTGTTTCTCGTCCTCGCCGGCTCGGCGCTCTTCGGCGAGCGGCTGCTGCGCCTGATCGGCGCGAGCCTGCCCGCGTTCCAGGTCGGCGGCGGCCTCGTCCTGCTCCTCATGGCGCTCGCCATGCTGAATGCGCAGGCGGGCGAAATTCGCCAGACCCGCGCCGAGGCGCGCGAGCTCAAATCGCGCGAGTACTCGGGCGTGGTGCCGCTCGCGGTGCCCCTCCTCGCAGGGCCGGGCGCGATCGGCACCACGATCATCGCCGCGCAGGCGGGTGGCCTGGCGCACGGCGCGCTGCTCGCGCTGTGCATCGCGCTCGTCTGCGCGCTGCTCTGGGTGGTGCTGCGCCTCGCCCACGGTATCGCCGGCCGCATGGGGACCACCGGGCTCAACATCGCAACCCGGCTCCTCGGCCTGCTGCTTGCCGCTATCGCCATCCAGACGATGGCGGAGGGACTCAGGGTGCTTTTCCCGGGACTCGCCTAGCGAGCCAGTCCTCGATCGCCGTGCGCATGGCTTCGGGCTGCTCGGTCGGGATCCAGTGCACCGCGTTCATCTCGATCACCTCGCAGTCGGGCAACGCGGCGACGGCTTGCCGCGCCCGTTCGGCGTCGGTGAAGCTCGAGCGGCTCGAGAGGAGCGCGAGCGCGGGCGCGGGCAGGGTCGCGGGCGCCGGCCACGGCTCCACGGTGGCGGCAAGCATGCGCACATAGGCAGCGAGCGGTGTGGACGCGAGGTCGACGTATAGCGAAGCGAACGCCGACAACCGCACCTTGCCGCTGCGGATCGCCTGGTCCCATTCGCGCAGGTCGAGGCGCTCAAGCCTGCGGCGGTAGACGCCAATCATATTCATCAGGCGCGCCGTGCCGTAGAGCGCGTAGAGCAGGGCTTTCAGGCGCGCGAGCGTGCGCATCATGCCGATCAGCGCCTGCGGCGGCATCGGCTCGATCAGCACCAGCCCGGCGACCCGCTGCGGGTAGCGCGCTGCGAACTGCAGCGCGATGTTCGCGCCAAGGCAGTGGCCGCCGACCACCGCGCGCGCCGCGCCGCGCGCGTCGAGCAGGGCCGCAATATCGGCACACCAGATCTCCGTGCCGAGCGACGTGCGCGGCGCCGCGGCCGACGCGTTGCCCCGCAGGTCGGGCGTGAGAATCTCCCAGCCCTTGAGCCGCGTGCCTTCGCGGAACTCCGACCAGCGCGTCGAGTTGCTGGCGACGCCGTGCAGCAGGACGAGCGTGCGGCTCACAGCGCCAGAGGGTTGCGCGGCGCGCGCTCCTCCAGGATGTCGTCCGTGCGCGCGCGGATCGCGCTCTTGATGCGCGGGTGCGTGAGGATGTAGAAGCGGTCCTCCTTCACCGCCGCGACCACGGCCTGCGCCACCTGGTCCGCGGACACCTTGCCGGAGGCAACTGCTTTTCTCAGCATCGCTTCACGGGCGAGCGTGGCGGCCGATTTTTCTGAAGCCGGCAAATCGCTTGGCCGATTGCGCTCCGACTCGGTGATGCGCGTGGGAACGTAGGCGGGGCAGAGCACGGACACCCCGACGCCCGAGCCGCGCTCGCGCAGGTCGTGGTAGAGCGATTCCGACAGCGTCACCACCGCGTGCTTCGTCACGTTGTACGCGCCC
>DATADT010000114.1:0-10515 GCA_036258355.1 Burkholderiales bacterium | reverse complement strand
GCGCTCATAGCCTTCGCCTGGTCCTACGCCGAAGTGCCTGCGGCCATCGAGCGCAAGGCGTACTTCGAGGTGCTGTTCTGGGGCGGCGGTCACGTCCTGCAATTCACCTGGACGCTGCTCATGTTCGCCGCCTGGCTGTGGCTCGCCGACGCGATCGGCGCGCGCAACCCGCTCTCGCCGCGCATCGCGATCCTGCTCTTCGCGATTGCGCTCGCTTCGGTCTTCGCCACGCCCGTCATCTACCTCGCCTACGACGTGGTCTCGGTCGAGCACTATCGCCTGCAGACCTGGCTCATGCGCATAGGCGGCGGACTCGCCATCGTGCCGTTCGCTCTGGCGGTGCTGTGGAGCGTGGTCACCGGGCCCCGCGCATCGGCCGTCACGGCACCCCTTAAGGCTTCCCTCATTTGGTCGCTCGCGCTCTTCGGCGCGGGCGGGCTGATCGGCCTCGCGATCAACGGCAGCAACGTGAAGATCCCCGCGCACTACCACGGCAGCATCGTCGGCGTGACCCTCGCCTTCATGGGCCTCGTGTACTACCTGTTGCCGCGCATGGGGTTCGGCCGCCCGCAGGGACGGCTGGCAACGCTTCAGCCCGCGCTCTACGGCGCAGGCCAGCTCCTGCACATTACCGGCCTACTGTGGTCAGGCGGCTACGGCGTGCAGCGCAAGCTGGCAGGCGGCGAGCAGGTGCTGCGCACGGCCGAGCAAATCGCCGGCATGGGCCTCATGGGCCTTGGCGGCCTGCTCGCGGTGGCCGGCGGCATACTGTTCGCGGTCGTGGTGCTGCGCTGCCTATGGACCTCGTCTACTTCACGATCGTAGCGATCGGCCTTTACTTCGGCGCCGACTGGCTGCTCGAGCGCATCGAGCGCGCGCGCGGCAAACGCTTCGACAACCGCCAGGTGGTGTTCTTCGCCATCATCCTGCCGCTCGCACTCGCGACATTCTGGCTGATGCGGATCCTCTCCGCCCCGGGCGGATGAGAGCGTTTACCTAGAGAGCTGCTGCTGCGAGATCTGCCGCTGCGCCGGCCAGGTACCCGCCGAGTGCGCGTTCCACACGGCGGCGGCGAGCAGCACGACCGCGCCGCTCTGATGCACTACGGCGAGCGGCAGCGGCACGCCCTGGAGCAGCGTAAAGATGCCGAGCGCGGCCTGCGCGGCGAATGCGAGCAGCAGCACGTGGCTCGCCACCCTGTGACGGGCGGGCCACCAGGTGAAGAGAACGAGCAGCGCGATGAGCCAGAAGAACGCCCGGTGCACGAACTGGACCGTGGCCATGTTGTATAGCAGGTTGTGCCACCATGGATCGAGCTTCAACACATCCGGCGGCACGAGCTCGCCATTCATGAGGGGAAAGGTGTTGTACGCGTAGCCGGCGCGCAGGCCGGCGACCATGCCGCCGGAAAGCGCCATGGCGAGAACCAGGTACGGCAGCAAGAGCGGAATCTTTTCGAACGGGCTGACCCGTGGGGAAACGAGCTGCAGCGCGAGCCAGAGCTCGGCGGCAAAGATGACGAGCGCTAGGCCGAGGTGCGCGGTCAGGCGCACCGGGCTCACCTTGGGGTCGTCGACCAGCCCCGACTTCACCATGTACCAGCCCAGCACACCCTGTAGAGCGCCGAGGACGAAGATCGCCCAGAGCTTTGCCGCGAGCGAGGTGTCGAGCATCTTCCGCCACTGGAAGAAAAGAAGCGGCACCACATAGACAAGGCCGATCAAGCGGGCAAGCAGACGGTGTGTGTATTCCCACCAGAAGATGCCCTTGAAGCCCTCGAGCGTCAGGTTCGGGTTGACCTGGCGGAATTCCGGAGTCTCGCGGTACTTGGCGAAGAGCGCCTCCCACTCCTCCGGCGAAAGCGGCGGCAGGATGCCGATGAGCGGCTGCCACTCGACGATGGAGAGCCCCGAGCGCGTCAGGCGCGTCACACCGCCGACCAGCACGACGGCGAAGGCGAGCGCGGCGCAGATGAAAAGCCAGGCGGCGACGATGTATCGATCGCGATCGGTCATGCGCACATGATGCCCGGATTGGCATATGTTTGCCTGGAAGGCGCAAGCGTTAAGGGAGCACGCAACAAAACCGACAAGGGCCGCGCCGAGAACCGGCGTGTGGAGTTGCGCGCGCTGAAGTAGTTGGGAACGCGTCGCTCAGACGCGCAGCACGTCGAGCGGCGCGAACCGGCCGCCCAGCGCCTTCGCGCTCGAGACGCTCCACCAGCGCTCGAGCGCGGTGGCGTAAAGGCTGCGGAAGTCCACGCCGTGGCGCAGGTTCCCGCCCTCGAGCTCGGCGAGGCGCGGCGCCTCGCCGTAGAGCCCGCCCTTCACGCGGCCGCCGGCGATGAAGTGCGCGGCCGCCGTGCCGTGGTCGGTGCCGTTTGAGTTGTTCTCCTGCGGCCGGCGGCCAAACTCGGCGTAGGTCATGACGAGCGTCGAGTCCCAGCGCTTCGCTTCCTGTAGCGCGCTCTTGAGCGCGACGAGACCGGCGGCCAGCTCGCCGAGCAGCCGCTGGTGGATATTCGGCTGGTTCTGGTGCGTATCGAAGCCGCCGAGGGAAAGCCGGATTGCCGCCACGCCCGACGGATTGGCGGCGAGCTGCGCTGCCACGCGCACCACGTTGCCGAACTGGCCTCGCGGAAACTCGGTCGCGAATTGCACGCCGGCGTCGAGCCGCGCCGCCGCCTCGACGATGCCGGCCTCGACCTTGAGGATGTGATCGAGCGCGCCATTGCGCCCCGCGCCCACGGGCCGCGCGAGCCGCGCCTGGCGCAGGAACACTTCGGGCTGCGTGAGCGCAATGGCGCGCGCGGCTCCGGCTAGCGGTCCCATGTCCGCCCCGCCAACCGCGACGCCGCCTGCGGCGAACTGCGCGGGCACCGGGTGCGCCGCGAAGGCGCGCGCGAGCCAGCCTTCGCCGAGGTACTGGTCGCTTCTCGAGGCCGTGTCCCAGATCTCGATCGAGCGGAAGTGGGAAAGGTTCGGGCTTGGATAGCCGACGCCTTGCGCGATCGCAAGCTCACCTTTCTCCCAGAGCGGCATGAGCGGCTTGAGCGCCGGATGCAGGCCGGTGCGAGCGTCGAGCTTGAGGACCTCTTCCGGGCGGATCGCGATGCGCGGCCGCAGCCGGTAGTAGGCGTCGTCGGCGTACGGCACGACCGTGTTCAGGCCGTCGTTGCCGCCCTTGAGCTCGACGAGCACGAGCAGCCGGCGGTAGCCCGAAGCCTGCGCCAGCGCGAGGCCCGGAAAAAACAGCGCGGCCATGCTGGCAGCGAGGAAATCGCGGCGGGTCGTCATTTGAGCTGGTAGACGGGATCGGCGACGAGCGAGCGCAGGTACTCGATGCCGCTGCTCGATAGACTACCGGCAGGATTGCCGGCAGGCGCGCCGGCGAGGAGCACGAGCGGCACCATGGTTTCGCGCCCCTCGAACGGCGCCATCCAGTCGCGCGCCGAGAAGTTCAGGTCGGCGATCGCCTGCATCACGCGCCGCGCGCCCGGCTTCAAGTTGTCGAGCTTCGCGCGCGCCGCGGGCTGCTGCATCATCATGCGCGTCTCCTCGACGCGCAGCAGCCGCTCGAGGAACTGCTTGCGGGCAAGAAGCGTGGTCGAGTTGATCCACGCCTCCCCGCCCGGCCAACCCTTCACGTTCGGCGGCGAGAGCAGGTCCTGGCCGAGCGCGCGCATCAGGAAGACGAACGGCAGCGGATCGCTCACTTCGATGCCGAACTGGCGCAGCGTGCCGACGACGAGGTCGGCCGGCGACTTGATAAGCGCGCCGCGGTTCTCGGGCGCCCAGAAAGCCGGCGTCAGCAGGAGCGCGCGCATCGCCGTGCGCACGTCGTAGCCGCTCGCGCGAAACGCCGCGGCCACGCGCGCAAGCTCCTCGGGCTGCGGCTGCGGCGAGACGAACTCGCGCCACAGCCTGGCGGCGACGTATTCGGCGCTGGCCGGATGCGCGAGAAGCACGTCGAGCACTTCGTCGCCCGTCCTTACGCTGCGCCCAAGTACGTGCTTCACGCCGTCGTCGTGCTGCCGCGGCCGGAACCGAAACTCGCCGGTATCGAGGTCGATGCTCCAGCCGGTGAACGCGCGCGCCGCCTCCTTGATGTCCTGCTCGCCGTACTTGCCTTCGCCGAGCGTGAAGAGCTCCATCAGCTCGCGCGCGAAGTTCTCGTTCGGCTGGCCGCGCCGATTTGTGGCCGAGTCCAGATACACCAGCATCGCCGGGTCGCGCGACACCGCGTGCAGCAGCTCGCCGAAATTGCCGAGCGCGTGCCTGCGCAAGAGGACGTTCTGCCGGTACATGAGCGCCGGCGAGCGCACCTTCTGCAGGCTGGACGTGAAATGGTTGTGCCAGAAGAGCGTCATGCGCTCGGTGAGCGGCGAGCGCGTGGCGAGCATCTCGGCGAGCCACCAGGCCTTCAGCTCGAGCGCGCGCTCGATCTGCAGACGCACGAACGCCTTGCGCTCTTCGTCGCCCATGGCGCGCACGATGCGCGGGTCTGTCCACTCTTCGACCCAGGCCGGCGGCGGCGTGCGCGCCGCGGTGTGCACCCCGGCGAGCAATCGCTCGACGCCTTCGCGCCGGGTCAGCTTTGCGTATTCGTCGATCGCGCGAAGCCGGGCGTCGAAGCCGGTGCGGTTGAGAAGGTGGCGCGCCTCCTCCGGACCCATCCCCTGCGCGAGCGCCCCGGCGGAAACAATGCCGGCCGCGGCGGCGAGCGGGAGGACGAGCTTGAACATCGCCCTACCTTAACGCACGGCGGCGCCTCCGGTGTACAAGCCTCGACGTCCGGTTACTCGCCGGCGCGGTTAGCGACGAGCGCAGCACGGGCGGCATTACTTCTTGGTGGCTACGATGGCTTTGAAGAGGCTATCCACGTACGGCTTGCCGATCTCCTTCTCTGCCCATTCCTTGACCGGCGGCTGTGCCAGGCTGCGGAACTCTCTGACCTGCGCCGGCGAGAGCTCGGTCACCTCCATGCCGACCTTCGTCAGGATCTGCTTCGCGTTCTTGTCCTGGTCGCTCGTCATGCGGCGATGGATGTCGATCGCTTTGCGCGCGCCCTCCTCCACCGCCTTTTTCTGCGCGGCGTTCAGCCCCTGGAAGAAGCGCTCGTTCACGAGGTAGGCGTGGATCGACCACACGTGCCCGTCGAGCGTCACATACTTTTGGTGCTGGTAGAGGCTCGCGGCGAGGATGTTGGTGACGCCGTTCTCCTGGCCGTCCACCACCTTTTGCTGTAATGCCGTGGGCAGCTCGGCCCACGGAATCGCCGAAGCCGAGGCGCCCAGCGACTCGACCAGGGTCTTGAACACCGGGCTCGGCTGGATGCGGATCTTCATTCCCTTCATGTCGGCCGGCGAGCGGATCGGCCGCAGGCTGTTGGTGAAGTGGCGCACGCCGTTGTCGGCGAGCCCGAGCATGCGGATGCCGGTCTTCTTCACCATGTCGTCGGAGAATTCCTTCAGCCAGCCGCTGTCGTACACGCGCCAGGCATGCTCGTGGTTCTCGTACAGGAACGGGATGCCGAGCACTCCGATGGCCTTGTGCACCGTGGCGATGGCGCCATCGTGCGCCACAGCGAATTCCAGCGTGCCGAGCTTCAGGCCCTCCATGGTGGGCTGGTCCTTGCCGAACTGCCCGGCGGGATAGATCTCGATCTTCACCGAGCCGCCGGTCGCCTTTTCGACGTGCTCCTTGAAGGCGAGCGCCGCGACGTGCTTGGGCTGGTCGTCCTTCGCCGGCTGGAAGTGCGCGTACTTCATGACCTTCTGGGCGTGCGCGGCGGGCGCGGCCGCGAGCGCGAGGCCCAACAGCAGGATTCGCAACTTCATGATTCCTCCTCTCCTTGGTTCATTTCGAATACCCGAACATCCCGGGCAGCCAGGTGCTGATGGCCGGAAACAGCGTCAACATTAGCAGCACGACGAGCTGCGCGCCAAACATCGGCACGAGCTCGCGCGTCATCCTTCCCACCGACACGCCCGACACGATCGAGGTCACGAAAAGCAGCGCGCCGACCGGCGGCGTGATCATGCCGAGCGTGAGGTTGAGGATCACCACCATGGCGAAGTGCAGCGGGTGGATGCCGGCGGCAAGCGCGAGCGGCGCGAGGATCGGCACGAAGATCATCACCCCGGGCAGCGGCTCGATGAAGATCCCGGCAAGGAGCAGCAACACATTAATGAGCAGGAGAAGCGCGAGCGGGCCGAGCTGGAAGCCCGCCATCCATCCGGCCACGGCCTGGGGGAGCTGGCCGATCGTCAGGATGAAGGAGAACACTTCGGAGGCCGCGATGATCATCAGAATCGAGGCGGTGAGGATCGCGGTGCGAAAGAGCATCGCCGGCAGCATGGCGAAATCGAGCGTGCGGTAGAGAAGCCGGCCTACGACCAGGGCGTAAAAAACCGCCACGGCGGAGGCCTCGGTCGGGGTGAAGATGCCGAGGTGCATGCCGCCGAGGATGATGAACGGCAGCACGAGCGCCGGAGCCGCGCGCACGAAGCCCTTCGCGATCTCGCGCAGCGTGGCGCGCGTTTCGCTGCTGCGGTAATTGCGCCGCACGCTCACCCAGTGGTTCACGGCAAGGAGCGACCCGGTGATCATGAGCCCGGGCACCACGCCGCCGAGGAAGAGCCCCATGATGGAGACGCTCGTCTCCGTCAGCGCGTACACGATCATGATGATCGAAGGCGGGATGATCGGGCCCACGATCGCGGTGGACGCCGTGAGCGCCGCGGCGTATTCCGGCGGGTAGCCCGCTTTCTTCATCATGCGGATGAGCATCGAGCCCGGTCCGGCTGCGTCAGCGAGCGCCGAGCCGCTGATGCCGGAGAAGAACGTGAGCGTGAGGACGTTGGTGTGCCCGAGGCCGCCGCGCACATGCCCGACGAGCTGGGCTGCGAAGCGAAGCAGCACCTCCGTCAGCGCCCCGCCCGACATGAGCTCGGCGGCGAGGATGAAGAACGGTATCGCGAGCAGCGGAAAGCTGTCGATGCCCGCGAACATGGTCTGCACGGCGACCATCGGGTCGATCGTGCCCTGCACGAGGATCGCCGCGATGCCGGCGATCACCATCGCGAACGCGATCGGCACGCCGAGGACCAGGCCCGCGAGGAAGACGAGGATGAGCGCCGCGTTCAGAGCACCGCCTCCTCGGCGTGGAACGACTCGTCCTTGCCGAACTCACGCGCGCGCACATAGCCGTTCGCGATGAAGACGAGATGCGCGAGCAGGAGCGCCGAGCCGATGGGAATCGCGAGGTACACCGCCCCCGTGCTCCAGTTGAGAACCGGCGTCTCCTGATCCCAGGCGAATGCCGCGTAGCGCGCCCCGAGCCACGTCATGGCGGCGAAGGTCGCGCCGAGGAGCACCACGATGCCGGCGCGCAGCGCGCGTGCGGCGCGCGGCGGCAGCAGATCCTGGAACGCCTCGACCGCGATATGCGCACCCAGCCGCAGCACGAGCCCTGCGCCAAGGAAGCCGACCCACACCATCATGTAGCGCGTGAGCTCCTCGACCCAGATGATCGAGTAGTTAAGGAGATAGCGCGACACCACGTTCGCGAACACGAGCACTGCCATCGTCGCCATGAGCCCGATGACGAGCCAGCGGTTAGCGGCTACGAGCCTTGTCTCGACGACGGCACCTCCCCAGCAGTCTCGGTTATATTTTGCTCGATGACGAGCGCTTCCGGATCATCGCATCCCGGAGCCGAGCACCGCAGATACCTGCTGGTGCTCGGCGTCGTGTTCGCCATCGTCTGGACCGCGCTCGCGATCGCCCCCTGGGATCGCGCAACCTGGGCCCTCGAGAATGCGCTGGTGGTCGCATTCGTGCTCTTCGTCGCCCTCAGCCACAAGCGGCTCACTCTGTCTCGCGTCTCGTACACCACGATCTTCCTCTTTCTCTGCGTGCACGAGATCGGCGCGCACTACACCTATTCCCAGGTGCCGTATGACGAATGGTTCAAGGCGCTCACCGGGGTGACGCTCAACAGCGTGCTGGGCTGGGACCGAAATAACTTCGACCGGGTGGTGCATTTCGCCTATGGACTGCTTCTCGCGTACCCGGTGCGCGAAATCTTTCTCCGCGTGGCCGCCGTGCGCGGGTTCTGGGGCTACTTCCTGCCGCTCGACCTCACCATGTCGACTTCGATGATCTACGAGCTGGTCGAGTGGGGGGCGGCTGAGCTGTTCGGCGACGACCTGGGGCAGGCCTATCTCGGTACGCAAGGCGACGTGTGGGATGCGCACAAGGACATGGCGCTCGCCAGCCTCGGCGCGCTCATCACGGTGCTCGTCACGTTTGCCATCAATCGCGCGCTGCAACGCGACTTCGCCGCGGAGTGGGTGGAGAGCCTGCGGGTGAAGATGCCGCACCCTCTGGGCGAGGACGCCATCGCACGCATGCTCGAGAACCGCGATCCGGGGCGGTAGACCGCCGGGCCGGCCTCTTCTCGCTGCACGAGGCGAGCCCTGGCCACTGAGCGGGTTACGACTGCGCCGGCTGCCTGCGGTTGATGGGGTACTGTCCCGGCGTATCGCGGAACGGCTGGACGAGCAGCCGATCCAGACGCAAGTCCTCGGCCGAGCGGAACGCATCTATGCCTACCGCCATAGCGTCGTGGCCGAGGCGTGGCTGCGCGCGATACGTCCCGAAGAGCCGGTCCCACCACGACAGGTTGAAGCCGAAGTTGCTCGAGGACTCGTCGTAGAAAACCGAGTGGTGCACTCGGTGCATGTCCGGGGTAACCACGAGCCAGCGCAGCCACCGGTCGGCTCTGGCAGGCAACGAGGCGTTCGCGTGGTTGAACATCGCGGTCGCGTTGAGCACAACCTCGAACACGAGCACGGCCAGCGCGGGCGCCCCGAGCGCCGCCACCGCGGCGCATTTGATGAGCACCGAGAGCAGGATCTCGATGGGATGAAAGCGCGTTCCCGTAGTGACGTCGAAGTCCTGGTCGGCATGGTGCACGCGGTGCAGCCGCCACAGCGTCGGCACCGCATGAAACATGACGTGCTGGAAATAGACGACGAGGTCGAGGAGCACGATGGCGATCACGAAGGCCAGCCAGGACGGCGCGGCGACCAGATTCAGAAAGCCCCAGCCGTGGGCTTCAGCCGCGAGCGCGACGCCGACCACCGCGCCCGGCGCGAGCAGGCGCAGCGCGAGCGCATCGACCAGCAGCAGGCCGAGGTTATGCGGCCAGCGCGCGCGGCGCCCATGGAGCGCTTTGCGGCGCGGGGCGGCAAGTTCCCATAAGGCGACAGCCGCGAACACCGCGAGGAAGGCGGCCAGGCGAATCGGTCCTTCTGCTGGCACGATAATGCTCCGGCAAGGATCGCTGGACGCAGCGGACGGTTTCCGCTACTATTCAATCGATCACTTGAATACTAGAACGGGGCACCCGCCCATGTCAACCAATCCGAAGCGCGAAGTGTTCGCAAACCTCGCTCGCGTGGGCACGGCGCTCTCCAGCCCGACCCGCATCGAGTACCTGGAGCTGCTGGCGCAGGCCGAGCGCAGCGTCGAGCAGCTCGCCGGCCTGACCGGCACGACAGTCGCGAACACTTCGCAACACCTGCAGAAGCTGCGGCAGGCGGGACTGATCGTCGGCCGCAAGGAAGGGCTCTACGTGTACTACCGGCTTGCCGGCGACGAGGTGGTCGGCATGCTTTCGGCCATGAGCCGCGTGGGCGAAGCCTACGTCGCCGAGGTGGAGCGCATCGTCCGGCTCTACTTCGCAGCCAAGGACGAGCTCGAGCCCGTGCCGGCCAAGGAGGTGCTCGATCGGGCGCGCAAGGGCCTGGTCACCGTTCTGGATGTGCGCCCGCCGGAGGAGTACGCCGCGGGCCACGTGCCAGGCGCGATCAACATCCCGGTGCACGAGCTCGAAAAGCGCATCAAGGAGCTCCCGAAGCAGCGCGAGGTCGTCGCGTACTGCCGCGGTCCCTACTGCCTGATGTCGTTCGAGGCGGTGGCAAAGCTCAGGAAGAAAGGCTTGCGCGCCCGGCGGCTGGAGAACGGCCTGCCCGAGTGGCGTGCCGCCGGCCTGCCGGTGGATCAGTCGGTCAAGCCCTGAGCGAATGCCTGGGCGGGACTATTCAAGCTCATACTTGAATAGTTCTTGACCCGCATCAAACCGGCGCGCGCCCTGCGGGTGTGCAATGCCGGCATGAAATTCCTCTTCATACTGAATGACCCGCCGTACGGCACGGAGCGCAGCTATAACGCCCTGCGGCTCGCGCGCAACCTTCTGAGCAAGGAAGCCGGCGAGGTGCGCATGTTCCTGCTTGGCGATGCCGCCGCCTGCGCCAAAGGCGGCCAGAAAGTGCCGCCGGGTTACTACAACGTGGCCGACATGCTCTCGGGCTTCATGCGGCGAGGCGGCACGGTTGCCGTCTGCGGCACCTGCCTGGACGCGCGCGGCATCGGCGAGGGCGACCTCGTGCAGGGCGCGGCGCGCGGCACCATGGACCAGCTCACGGAGTGGTCGGCCTGGGCCGAT
>DATADT010000113.1:0-3373 GCA_036258355.1 Burkholderiales bacterium | reverse complement strand
GCGCAGCCGCGATTATCTGCATCTCAATCTCTACACGGTCCACCAGCGCGTGGCGCAGCGTTTCCGCAAGGGACGGGTGTTCCTGTGCGGCGATGCGGCCCACGTGAACAACCCTATCGGCGGGCTCGGCCTGAACAGCGGCATCCACGAGGCCTGGCATCTGGCGGATTTGCTCGAGCGTGCGCTGCGCGGCAAGCCGGTCGATCTCGATGCCTATGAAGAAACAAGACGGCCGCTGAACATCAAGTACGTCCAGGAGCAGACGATTGCCAACAAGAAGCGCCTGGAGGAGAAGGAGCCGGCGGCGCGCGAGCGCCGCTTTCTGGAGCTCAGGGAAATGGCCGACGACCCGCAGCGGCACAAAGCGTTCCTGATGAGGGCCGCGCTGCTTGAGCGGTCTTAGATTCATCCGCACCGCAAGGAACATCCGGGGGTAGACTGCCGGAGGGCTTCCGGGAGGTACGCCGCGATGACTGCCGCAAAGGCTCTTGCCATCGTCGGGCTGAGCGCGTTGCTCGCCGCGCCGCCGGCCGGCGTTTCGCAGACGCCGGGCCGAACGTTGCGTATCGGGATTCTCGATGACGCTTCAGAAACCGCTCGCGCCCACAGGTGGCAGGTATTTCGCGCCCGGCTGCGTGAACTGGGGTACATCGAGGGCAAGAACCTCGCGATCGAAGCACGCTATGCGCGGAGAGCAAACGAACGCTTGCCCGCCCTGGCGACGGAGCTCGTGGCGCTGAAGCCCGACATCATAGTTACCGCTGCGACGCCTCCGTCGCTGGCGGTGATCAAAGCCACCTCCAGCATTCCGATCGTATTCACCGGCGTGGCGGATCCGGTCGCAACGGGGCTGGTGGCGAGCTTTGGACGTCCGGGCGGAAACGCCACCGGTCTTTCGATCATCACGCCCGAACTGGGCACGAAATGGATCGAGTTGCTGCGTGAGCTCGCCCCGGGAGCCAAGCGCGTTGCTTACCTCACCGATACCGGAAGCGAAGGCGGCGTTCTGGTATTCACGCGGATGCGCGATGAGGCGCGCAAGCTGGATGTGACGGTCGAGATGTTCGGCGGGCAGCAACCCAAGGAACTCGAGCGCTCGTTTGAAGCGATCGCCCGTGAACGCTTTGCCGGCCTCATTGTCGGGGCGTCAGCAAGGCTTTCCGATCATCGGCTCCAGATCGTGCAGTTCGCAGCCCAGCACAAACTGCCGACCATCTACGCGCAGCGCGAGTACGCCGACGCTGGAGGCCTGCTCTCGTATGCGCCGGATCTCGACAGCATGTACAGGCGTGCGGCGGAATACGTGCATCGGATCGCGCAGGGAGCCAAGCCCGCGGACATGCCCGTTGAGCGGCCGAGCACGATTCGAATGGTGCTCAACCTGAAGACGTCCCGCGCCCTTGGCATTCCGATCCCATCCTCGATCCGCCACCGCGCGGACGAGCTGATCGACTAGGCCTTGCCGAGCAGCTTCTGGATGACCGGGCGCGAGCCCTCGAGCGCGACGCGCTGCATGTAGAAGGCGAGGCCGCGTGGGCCGCCGAGCTCCTCGCCGCCGCCGGCGCGGCCCGGCCCGCCGTGCACAAGCTGCGGGAGAACGGTACCCGGCCCGGGCGACAGCTCGATTTTCGGATGGCCGAGATAGACGCGTCCGTGGTAGGGCGCAATCTCGGCCACCACAGCCTCGATGAAGTCCTGGTCGTCCGAATACACGGAGGACACGAGACCGCCTGCGCCGCGCGCCACGATCTCGGCGGGGTTGTCCTTATAGCGCACGAGCGAGGCGACGGGACCGAACACCTCGCGCTCGTGCACCGCGTCGGTCGGTTCCTCGATGAGAACCGGCGAGATGAAGAAACCCTTGGGGCCGAGCGGCCCGGCGCCGCCGAAGGCATGTCTGCCGCCCAGGCGCTGCACGCCTTCGCGCACGTCGGCGAGCTGCGCGCCGCTCGCGAGCGGTCCCATGCGCGTGTCCTCGAGGCCCGGGTCGCCGACCCGTATCGTGCCAAGGAGCTCGACAAGATCCTCGCTCACGGAAGAGAACGACTCTTGTGGTACGAGAACCCGTCGGATCGCGGTGCACTTCTGTCCGGCTTTCTGCGTCATGTCGCGCACGACGTCCTTGAGGAAAAGCTCGTACATGTCGCTGCGCGGCTCGACGTCGGGACCAAGGACCGCGGCGTTCAAGCTGTCTGCTTCTACGTTGACCCGGACAGAATGCTCGATGATGCTCCTTGCCGAGCGCAGGCGTGCTCCCGTGTCGCCGGAGCCGGTGAAAGCAAGAACGTCCTGCGCGCCGAGATGGGACACGAGATCGCCCGCGCCTCCGACCAGGAGCGAAAGCGCGCCTTCGGGCAGCAGCTTTTTCTCGACCACGAGCTCCATGATCCGGTGCGCAACCATCGCGGAGCTTGTTGCCGGCTTGCTGAGCACCGGCATCCCGGCGAGCAGCGCCACGGCCGCCTTTTCGGCGAACCCCCAGGCCGGGAAGTTGAACGCATTGATGTGCACCGCCACGCCGCGGCGGGGAGTCAGGACGTGCTGGCCGTGGAAGCGCGCTGAACGGCCGAGCTGAGTTCCTTCGCCGTCCACCAGGAACTTCGCCTGGCCTAAAGAATTTGAGATATCTGCATACGCGAGCAGCGTGGCGATGGCGCCGTCGACGTCGAACTTGGCGTCCGAGCGCGTGTTGCCGCCGTTCGCGATGGCGAGCTCGAAGAGCGCCTCGCGCTCGGCTTGAATGGCGTCGGCGATGGCTTTCAGCGCGGCACCGCGCTCGGCGAAGTTCATCGCGCGCAGCGCTCGCCCGCCGATGGAGCGGGCATGGTCAAGCGCTGACTTGAGATCGACGCCTTCGCTGCTCGCGCGGGCAAGCGGCTCTTCGGTGGTCGGATTCACCAGCGTTTGCGCTGCCCCGGTTCCAGCTACCCAGCGCCCGCCGACGTAGCTGCGCAGCTCCAGCATCCCGGAATCTTACTTCGGGCGGTAGTCGGGCGGAGCTTCGGGCGGCGGCTGTCCCGGCGGCGGCGGTGGCGGCGGCGTGCGCGTTTGCGCACCGTTGGTTGGATACCGTCCGGCTGGCACCGGGACCTTGTGGCCTCTGTTGTACATGCACTGCGTGAAGGCGTGGTCGTAGCGCCGCTGCATGGAGCCCGCCGCGGCGTAGGAGGCGTCACTTCCGACGATCGCGCCGCCGGCGAGTCCGAAGGCGGCGCCGACCGCCGCACCTTCCGCGCCGCCGAAGAGCCCGCCTAGTGCGGCGCCGACTGCAGTGCCGATCAACGCGCTCTTTTGCGCGGCGTCACTCGCCGCCTGCTCGGCGTTCTTGCCTCCGGCTTGGGCGTAGGCCTGGTCGCGGCACTGCTGTTCGTCG
>DATADT010000112.1:0-11876 GCA_036258355.1 Burkholderiales bacterium | reverse complement strand
GAGGTCATTCGAACCCGACTTCTACTTCGACGACCAGCTCGGGCACATCGACTCGGCGCGTGCATTCGTCGCCGCTGGCCACGTGCCTTTCGGGGTGGCAAACATCCGCTAGATGCGTCCTTCTTCAACCGCGTGGCAGGCGACCCCGTCGCTGAATCGCGGGATCTCGAGCTCGCAGCGCGGATTGGCGTAGGGACAGCGCGGATGGAAGGCGCAGCCCGAAGGCGGCGCGAGCGGGTTGGGGACCTCGCCCCCAACTGGGGTGCGCGGCTTGCCGCTCATGGCGAGGTCGGGAACCGCATCCAGCAGCATGCGCGTATACGGGTGGCGCGGCCGCGCGAAAAGCTCGGCCGCGGCGGAGAGCTCCACGATGCGCCCGAGGTACATGACGCCGACGCGATCGGCGACGAGCGAGACGACGGCGAGATTGTGCGAGATGAAGAGGTAGGTGAGCCGAAGGCGCTGCTGAAGCTCGGCCATGAGGTTAAGGATTTGCGCCTGGACCGAGACGTCGAGCGCCGAGGTCGGCTCGTCGCAGATCAAGAGATCGGGCTCGCCGGCGAGCGCGCGCGCGATCGAGATGCGCTGCCGCTGACCGCCGGAAAACTCATGCGGGTAGCGCTCGGCATCGTCCGCAGACAAGCCGACCTGCAGCAGAAAATTCTCTACAGGCTTCCTTTCATTCAGGAACTGCATCGGCTCGGCGATAATGCTGCGCACGCGCCAGCGCGGATTAAGGCTCGCGTACGGGTCCTGGAAGATCATTTGCAGCCGCTGGCCGCGAAATTCGATGCGGCCTTCGGTCGGCGCGTACAGGCCGGCGATCAGCCGCGCCACGGTTGACTTGCCGCAGCCGGACTCTCCTACGAGTGCGAGCGTTTCGCCCGCCTCGAGCTCGAAGCTCACGCGGTCGACCGCGCGCAGGATGCGCCGCGGCTCGCGCTCGATCATCCGGTTGAGCCACGGCGCCGAAACGTCGAAGTCGCGGCTGACGGATTCGAGGCTAAGCAGCGCCATGCAGCCAGCACGCCGCGCGGCTCGCGCCGGCCGGCGCGAGCTCGGGCCGCTCGCGCGTGCAGCGTTCGAAGCGGCGCGGGCAGCGCGGATTGAAGGCGCATCCCGGCGGAATCGAATTGAGCCGCGGCATCGCACCGTCGATCTGCATGAGACGGCTCTTCCTCGAGCCGATCCTCGGTATGGAGCCCATCAGCCCGACGGTGTAGGGGTGGCGCGGCGCGTGGATCACGTCGCCTACCGGCCCGATCTCGACGATCCGGCCCGCGTACATCACCGCGACGCGCTGCGCGGTTTCCGCGATAACGCCCATGTCGTGCGTGATGAGCATCACGGCGGCACCGCGCTCGGCGGCGAGGCGCTTGAGCAGCGCGATGATCTGCGCCTGGATCGACACGTCGAGCGCAGTGGTCGGCTCGTCTGCGATCAGCAGCCGCGGCTCGGCGGCCAGGGCGAGCGCTATGACGACGCGCTGGCGCATGCCGCCCGAGAAGTGATGCGGGTAGTTGCTGTAGCGCGCCTCGGGTGCTGGGATTCCGACCTCCTTCAGGAGCGCGAGCGCCCTTTCCCGGGCAGCGCGCGGCGAAAGTTTCAGATGCGTCAGTATGGTTTCTTCGAGCTGCTGGCCGATGGTGTACAGCGGGTTTAGCGATGTCAGCGGGTCCTGGAAGATCACGCCGATCTTGCGACCGCGGATACGCCGCATCTCCTCGTGCGGCAGCGTGTCGATGCGCCGGCCTTCCAGCCGCACCTCGCCCGCGGCGATGCGTCCGGGCGGCTCGAGCAGCCTGATGACAGCGAGTCCCGTGATCGACTTTCCTGCGCCCGACTCGCCCACCACGCCCAGCACCTCGCCGGGCGCGATCGAGAAGCTGATGGAATCCACCGCCGTGAGCAGGCCCCGACGCGTCGGAAACTGGACCGTCAGGCCGTTCACTTCGAGGATCATCGAAGCTTCGGATTGAGCGCGTCGCGCAGCCAGTCGCCGAGCAGGTTGACCGACAGCACCAGCACGACGAGCGCGACGCCGGGAAACACGGTGATCCACCATTCGCCGGAGAGCAGGAACTCGTTCCCGACGCGGATCAGCGTGCCGAGCGAAGGCTGGGTCGCGGGCACCCCCACCCCGAGGAAGGAGAGCGTCGCCTCGGTGATGATGGCGGTCGCGATGTGAATCGTAGCGATGACGAGCACCGGCCCCATGACATTGGGCAGCACGTGGGAAAGCATGATCGCGAGCGGGCGGCGGCCGATCACGCGCGCCGCCTGCACGTACTCTTTCTCTTTTTCGACCATGGTCGAGCCGCGCACGGTGCGCGCGTATTGCACCCAGCCGGCGAAGCCGATGGAGAGAACCAGAACTGGAATCACGATCTCGTCGTGCCGCTCGCCGCCGAGCGCCACCCGCGCCACGCCGTCGATGAGGAGCGCGATCAGGATCGCAGGAAACGAGAGCTGCACGTCGGCGATGCGCATGATGAGCGCGTCGAGCCGCCCGCCGAGGTAGCCGGCGACGAGCCCGAGGCTTACGCCCAGCGCCATTGCGAAAACGACCGAGGCGAGCCCGATGCCGAGCGAAATGCGGGCGCCGTGCATGATCGTCGACAGGATGTCGCGGCCCTGGTTGTCGCTACCGAGCAAGAAAGTCGGGTCGCCGCCTTCAATCCAGGCGGGCGGCTTGAACGCCGCGTTCAGGTCAAGCGCGGCCGCGTCGAAGGGGTTTTGCGGCGAGATCCAGGGAGACAAGGCAGCCGCGCCGATGCAAACCAGCGTCAGCGCGGCCGCAACCACGGTGACCGGCGACCTGCGGAAGCTCCAGGCGAGGTCGTGGTCCCACAATCGCCTGAGAATCAAACCCCTCCATCAACGCGGGCGAAGCGCGACTCGGGCCGGTCGTCCGCCTTGTGTACCGTGGACACGTTCTTCTTCATCGCCCACGGGCGAAGCTGGTGGTGGATCGGCACGTAGTAGTACTGGTCGCGCGTGGTCACGAGTCCTTCGCGCAGCAGCGCGTCGCGCGCTTTTGGCTCGGTGGCGATCTTGATCGCGTCGATCGTGGTGTCGAGCTTGGGATCCGAGATTCGACCCTGGTTGAAGTTACCGTCCGCGCCGGTGGTCTTGGTGCGCACCAGCGACTGGAGCGTGTATTGCGCGTCGAAAGTCGCGACGCCCCAGCCGAGCAGGTACGCGCTCGAATCGAGGTTGAGGATCTTCGGGATGAAGTTCGCGAACGGGATCGAGTTCAGCCGGACCTTGAAGCCCGCCTTCGCCCACATGCCGACCAGCGCCTGGCAGATTCTCTCGTCGTTCACGTAGCGGTTGTTCGGGCAGTCGAGCTGGAACTCGAAGCCGTCGGGATAGCCTGCCTCGGCGAGCAGCTTCTTCGCTCCGGCGAGGTCGGGCTTGATGACCACGTCGATGTCCTTCGAGTAGCCGTGCACGCCCGGCGCGACCATGATTCCCGCCGGGATCGAGAGGCCACGCATCACCACGCGCTTGATCGCCTCGCGGTCGACCGCCATGTTAAGCGCCTTGCGCACGCGCACGTCCTTGAACGGGTTCTTGCCCTTGATGCTCGAGTACTTGAGCTCCTCGCTGTGCTGGTCCATGCCGATAAAGATGGTGCGCACCTCGTGGCCGTCGAGGATCTTGAGCTTCGGCTCCTTGCGCAAGCGCTCGACGTCCTGGACCGGGAGGTCCGTGACGAGGTCGACGTCGCCCGCGAGCAGTGCCGAGACGCGCGTGGCGTCCGACTTGACCGGGTTGTACAGAACGTCCGTGACGTTGCCGTCGAGCTTGCCCCACCAGCCCTTGTGGTGGGCAAAGACGATCTCTTTGTCGGGCGCCCAGCCTTTGATCATGTACGGGCCGGTGCCGTTGGTGTTGCGCGAGGCGTGAGTCTCCTCCTTCTTCGCGTAGTCCTGCACGTTTTGCGAGCGGGTCTTCTCCGCCCAGGACTTGCTCATGATGCGGAAGTCGACGATGTTCCTGAGGAGAATCGGCACCGGGCCGGACAGGATGAAGTCGACCGTATAGTCGTCCACCTTGACCACCTCTTTCACCCCCGTAACGTAGATCTGCATCGTGCCCTGCTTCTGCTGGATGCGGCCGAAGGAGAACACCACGTCGTCCGCGGTGAACGGGCTGCCGTCGTGGAACTTGACGCCCTTGCGGAGGTTGAAGCGCCAATGCGTGTCGGAGAGCTGCTTCCAGTCGGTCGCGAGGCACGGCTCGGGCTGGTATTGCTTGTTGTAGCGCGTGAGGCCCTCGTATGTATGCTGGATGATGCCGTTGGTCGTCGCATGGTTCTGCGAATGCGGATCGAGCGTCAGGATGTCGTTCTGCGCCGCCCACTTCAGGTTCGCGCCGTGCGCGAATCCCGCGCACGCGAGAGCCGCGGCGAATACGAGCTTTCTCATGTGCCTCCTCCTCTCCTCATTTAATCGGTAAAGCTTCCTCTACCAGTGCGGCAAGGTAGCCGGCGCCCAGGGGAATGACCTCGTCGTTGAAATCGTACTTGGCATTGTGCAAGAAACAACCGCCGGCCGCGCCGCCCTGGCCGAGAAAGACATAGGCGCCCGGCCGGGCCTGGAGCATGTAGGAGAAGTCCTCTCCGCCCATGGTGGGCTCGTGCTCGGTCACGACGTTGCCCTTGCCGAAGACGCGCTCGCCGACGCGCGCGGCGAACTGGGCCTCGCGCGCGCTGTTGATCGTCGCCGGGTAGCCGCGGCTGTATTGAATGTCAGTGGAACATCCCAGGCCGTCGGCCACCTTGCCGACGATTTCCCTCAGCCTCTTTTCAGCCAGGTCGCGGGTCTCCGGGCGGAACGTGCGCACCGTGCCGACGAGGCGCACCTCGTCCGGGATGACGTTGAACGCGCCGAGCTGGCTCGTCTGCATCGAGCAGACGCTCACGACGACCGCGTCCACCGGACTGACGTTGCGGCTCGCGATCGTCTGCAGCGCGCAGATGACCTGCGCCGCGGCGACGACGGGATCGACGGCGAGGTGCGGCATGGCGCCGTGGCCCCCGCGCCCGCGCAGCGTGATCTGCACTTCGTCGGTCGCCGCCATCACCGGTCCGGCGCGCACCGCCATCTGCCCCGGCGGCAGGCCGGGCCAGTTGTGCAAGGCGTAGACCTCGGATGCCGGAAAGCGCTCGAACAGGCCTTCCCTGACCATCACCTCGCCGCCGCCGCCGCCCTCCTCGGCCGGCTGGAACACGAGGTAGGCGGTACCGGCGAAGTTGCGCGTCTCGGCGAGATAGCGTGCCGCGCCGAGGAGCATGGTGGTGTGGCCGTCGTGGCCGCAGGCGTGCATCCGGCCCGCATTCCTCGAGCGATGCTCGAAGGTATTGGCCTCTTCCATCGGCAGGCAGTCCATGTCGGCGCGAAGCGCGATGGCTTTCTCGCCGTTCTTGCGGCCCGCAATGACGCCGACTACGCCGGTCTTCGCGAGCCCTGTGTGAGTCTCGATGCCGAGCCCGCGCAGATAGTCGGCGACGACGCCCGAGGTACGCTGCTCCTGAAAAGACAATTCGGGGTGCGCGTGCAGGTCGCGCCGGATGCCGGCGAGCTCGGCGTGCCAGGCGCGGATGCGTTCGATCGGGTTGGTCATGTCGGGCGCAGGCGAAGGCGGGGATCGACCGCATAGTAAAGGAGATCGACCACCAGGTTGATCACGACGAAAAAGAGGGCGATCAGGCAGAGGTAAGCGGCCATGACGGGTACATCGGCGAAGTTCACCGCCTGGATGAAGAGCAGCCCCATGCCGGGCCACTGGAACACCGTCTCGGTGATGATCGCGAACGCGATGATGGCGCCGAGCTGCAGCCCGGTGATGGTGATCACGGGGACGAGCGTGTTCTTGAGCGCGTGGCCGAAGTGCACTGCGCGGTCGGTGAGCCCGCGCGCGCGGGCGAAGCGGATGTAGTCGGTGCGCAGCACCTCGAGCATCTCGGAGCGCACCAGGCGCTGGATGAGCGTCATCTGGAACAGCCCGAGCGTGATCGACGGCAGGATGAGCGCCTTCAGCCCTGACGCGGTGAGCAGCCCCGTGGTCCACCAGCCGATCGCGACCGTCTCGCCGCGGCCGAACGACGGCAGCCAGCCGAGCTGCACCGAGAAGACGAGGATGAGGAGGATGCCGATGAGGAACGTGGGCAGAGACACTCCGGCAAGAGAGACCGCCAGCATCACGTGCGCCAGCCAGGAATCTCTCTTCAAAGCTGTGTAGACCCCCATCGGAATGCCGCACGCCAGCGCGAACAGCGCCGCGACAAAGGAGAGTTCCAGCGTCGCCGGCAGCCGGTCCACGATCAGCCGCGACACCGGCTGCACCTGGCGCAGGCTCAGGCCGAACTCGCCCTGCAGCGCGTTGCCTAGGAAGCGCAGGTACTGCACGTAGAACGGCCGGTCGAGGCCGAGCATGCGGGTGATTTCGACGCGCTGCTCCGGCGTCGCGTCCTGGCCCAGCATGAACGTAACGGGATCGCCGACGAAGCGGAACAGCGCAAAGGCGATCAACCCGACGGTCAGCATCACGAGAACCGCCTGGGCGAGACGGCGCAGGATGAACGCCAGCATGATCTGTGAGAATGTTACCGCATGTCTTTTGCGCAAAAGCTCATCGCCTGGCAGCGCCGCCGCGGCCGCCGCGGCCTGCCCTGGCAGGGAATGCGCGACCCGTACCGAATCTGGCTTTCGGAAGTCATGCTGCAGCAGACGCAGGTCGCCACCGTCGTGCCGTATTACCAGAGGTTCCTAAAGAGATTTCCCACCGTAAAGGCGCTTGCGGTCGCCTCGGAGGACGAGGTGCTGCGGCTCTGGAGCGGCTTGGGCTATTACGCCCGCGGCCGCAACCTGCATGCTGCGGCCAAGGAAGTGGTGCAGCGCGGATCGTTCCCGAGGAAAGCGCAGGATCTGCAAACCCTTTCCGGCATCGGCCGTTCGACCGCGGCGGCGATCGCGGTGTTCGCGTTCGGCGAGCGCGCCGCGATCCTGGACGGCAACGTCAAGCGGGTTCTATCGAGGGCTTATGGCGTGCAAGACGAGAAGGCGCTCTGGCCGCTCGCCGAGCGACTGCTGCCGCGGCACGGGATCGAGACCTACACGCAGGCGCTCATGGATCTCGGCGCAACCGTATGCACGCGCAACCCGCATTGCGCCGCGTGTCCGGTCGCGAGCCAGTGCGTCGCGCGCCGGGACGGTCGGGTGCACGAGCTGCCCTCCCCGCGTCCTAGGCGGCCGCTGCCGCTAAAGCGCGCGACATGGTTTGTCTTGACGAATGGAGAAAAAGTGCTGTTGCAGCGCCGGCCGGCACCCGGCATCTGGGGCGGGCTGTGGTGCTTTCCGGAAAGGAAGCCCGCCGTCCCGGTCCGGTCAGTGCGTGAACTCGCGCCCATCCACCACGGCTTCACGCATTTCCGCTTGCGCATCCAGCCGGTGCTGTGCGAAGTGGAATCGGCGGCCGGCGAAGGCTGGGTCTCCATGCGCGAGGCGAGCGCCAGTGCAGTGCCGGCGCCGGTCAGGGAGCTCGTGCAAGCGCTGCGTTCAGGCGCTCAAGGCGCGCGCGCGCGTCGTCGAGCTCGAGGAGCGCCTGCTTCGCCTCGAGCGGCAGCGGCAAGAGCTCCGCGAGCCGGGCGCTGACCCAGGCGCACGAGTCGAGCCGGTGCGGCCGCTCGACGAGCTCCGGGTGCTGCTCGATGACGCGCTCCATGAGTTTCACCGAAGTGGAGCACGCGGGCGGCACGGCGGCATCATTCTCCTCCGGCAGATTCTCTACCTGCGCCCGAGCAAGCCCGTCGGCCTGTACGCGGCGCGCGAGGATGCGAAAGCGCCGCTCGCCGCGCGCCACCACATGCAGGACGCCGAGCTGTTGCATGTCCCAGCTCGCGATTCTCGCGAGCGTGCCGACGTCGACCGGCGTGGCGGGATCCCCGACCTCCCTTCCCTCCCGGATCAGGCAGACGCCGAACGGCGAGCCGTCCTTCAGGCACGCCTTGGCCATTTCCATGTAGCGGTTTTCGAAGATCCGCAGCGGCAGCCGCCCGCCGGGAAAGAGCACGGCGTGCAGCGGGAAAAGCGGAAGGTCGTCTATCGGTGTTCCCGTCTATTGGGCTACTGCCCGTTCTCTTCGGCAAGCCCGCGGTGGCGCACGAGCACCCGCCAGTCGGGACGGAAGGCAGCGGCGAGTTTCTCCGCCAGGTACACGGAGCGGTGGCGCCCGCCAGTGCAGCCGATTGCGACGGTGACGTGGCTGCGGTTCTCGCGCACGACCTCGGGCAGCCAGCGCGCGAGCAGCGCGCGCACGTCGGCCAGCCACTGCTGCGCGAGCGCGTCGGCCGCCAGATACTCGATGACCGGCGCATCGCGCCCGGTGAAGGGCCTGAGCTGCGGGTCGTAGTGCGGGTTCGCGATCATGCGCGCGTCGAGCACCCAGTCGGCGTCGAGCGGAATGCCTTGCTTGTACGAGAACGATTCGAACAGCAGCGTGAGCGCGCCGCTCTCCAGTCCGAGCAGTTCGCGGATCCAGTTCTGCAGCACGCGCGGCTGCAGGTCGCTCGTGTCGATCCTGCTGCCGAGCGGCGCGACGCCGGCGAGGAGCGCGCGCTCGCGCTCGATCGCCTCGGGCAGCGTAAGGCCGCCGGCGGCGAGCGGATGGCGCCGCCGCGTCTCGGAGAAGCGCCGCAGCAGGGTGGGCGTGCTCGCCTCGAGGTAGAGCACGCGGCAGTCGAAGCCGCGGCTCTTGAGGCGCTCGATGTTGTCGGGCAGCGCGGGCAGCGAGGCGCTGCGCGCGTCGACGCTCACGGCGATGCGCTCCTGCCCGGCGTCGAGCGCAAGGATGTCGGCCACCTCGGTCAGCAGCGTCGCCGGCAGGTTGTCGACGCAGTAGTAGCCCGCGTCCTCGAGCACCTTCAGCGCGATGCTCTTGCCCGAGCCGGACAGCCCGCTGATGACGATGAGGCGCTGGCTCAGGACTACGCCTTCAGGCACTCGCTCATGAATTTCTTGCGCTCGTCGCCCTTCACGCAGCGGCGATCACAGTCGGTCGAAGCATCACTTTTCTCCTTCGTGCATTTCCTGGCTTTGGCGCGCGAGGAACTCGGCCATCGAGTCGATGCCGCGGAGCTTGAGGATCTCGTTGCGCACGGCGGCCTCGACCAGCACGGCGAGGTTGCGCCCCGCGGCGACCGGGATACTGACTTTGTGTACGGTGACACCGAGAAGCTCCTCGGTAAGCTCGGCGAGCGGCAGCCGCTCGGTCGGGTCGCGCGCGCCGGGCAAGGGCCGGGCGAGGTGTACCACGAGCCGCAGCTTCATCTTGCGCCGCACGGCCGTCTCGCCGAAGATGGTCCGGATGTTGAGCACGCCGAGCCCGCGCACTTCGATGAAGTCCTTGAGCAGCGGCGGGCAGCGCCCCTCGAGCGCGCCGGCGGCGATGCGCGAGATTTCCACCACGTCGTCGGCCACTAGGCCGTGGCCGCGGCTGATGAGCTCGAGCCCGAGCTCGCTTTTCCCCACGCCGGATTCGCCGGTGATCAGGACGCCCAGACCGAGCACATCCATGAATACCCCGTGCAGCTCGGTGGTCTCGGCAAGCGCCTTGGCGAGGTAGCGCGAGAGCTTCTCGATCACCCGCGCCGCGCTCGCCCGCGTCGCGAAGATCGCGGTGCGGCTCTCGCGCGCCGCCTCGACCAGCTCCGGGAACGGCGTGACCCCGTCGGCGAACACGACCACCACGGGACCCGCCGCGATCAGGCGCGCGGCGAACTCATTGCGCTTCGCTGCCGTGTGACGTTCGGCGAGCCCGGCTTCGTGCGCGCCGATGACCTGGATGCTGTTGGGATGGGTGAGGTTAAGGTGGCCGATCAGCGAAGCCGCTTGCGCGGCCTCGCGGCGAACGGCGGTGCCGCCCTCACGCCCCGCCACCCAGGCAAGGCCGAGCGACTCGCGGTTGTCCTCATGCAGCCGCGCGACGTTGACCTGCAGCATCCGGCTGCCAGCTGGCGATCAGCTCGTAAAGAGCGGCGGGGTCGGCTGCGCGGCTCATCTGCTCGCGCAGCGCCTTGTCGGAGAACATCTGCGCAAGCTCCGACAGGATCTGCAGGTGCTTTTCGGTCGCCTTCTCGGGCACGAGCAGCACGAATACCAGGCTCACCGGGCCGCCGTCCGGGGCGTCGAAGGGCACGGGTTGCGCGAGGCGCACGAACGCGCCGATCGCTTCCTTCAGCCCCTTGATGCGGCCGTGCGGGATCGCCACGCCCTGGCCCAGCCCGGTCGAGCCGAGGCGCTCTCGGGCGAACAGGCTGTCGAAGACGAGGCTCCGCGCGATGCCGTCGAGATTCTCGAAGAGAAGTCCCGCCTGCTCGAACAGGCGCTTCTTGCTCGAGGCCTGCAGGTCGAGCGTGACGTGGGACGCGGTCAGGATTTTGGAAACGAGACTCATGCACTGCGCCTCATGCGCGCTTGTCGTACAGTTTATCCTTGTATTTGAGCACCTGCCGGTCGAGCTTGTCGGCGAGCAGATCGATCGCGGCATACAGGTCCGCTTCCTCGCTTTCGCAGTGCAGGTCCTTGCCGCGTACGTGCAGCGTCACCTCGGCTTTCTGCTTGACCTTGTTCGCGGTGAGGATCACGTGCGCGTCGATCACGTGGTCGAAGTGGCGCGTGACGCGCCCGAGCTTCGAGTGCACGTAGCTGCGCAGCGCGGGGGTCACTTCGAGGTGGTGGCCGCTGATACTGAGGTTCATGCTCTGCTCCCACGGTTCATGCTCTGCTCCCACGGTTCATGGTCCACCCCCCGGCTCAAAGCGCTTTTCTCTGGTTGACGGGAGGAATCTGCAACGACTCGCGGTACTTTGCAATCGTGCGCCGTGCGACCACGATGCCCTGCTCGCCGAGGATCTGCGAGATGCGCGCATCCGACAGCGGCGCCCGGGCGTCCTCGGCCGCGACCAGCTGCTTGATGAGCGCGCGGATCGCGGTGGAGGAGGCGGCGCCGCCCGCCTCGGTGGCTACGTGGCTGCCGAAGAAGTACTTGAGCTCGAAAGTGCCGCGCGGCGTCGCCATGAACTTCTGCGTGGTGACGCGCGAAATGGTGCTTTCATGCAGGCCGAGGGTCGCGGCGATCTCGCGCAGCACGAGCGGCCGCATCGCCACCTCGCCGTGCTCGAGGAAGTGGCGCTGGCGGTCGACGATCGCCTGCGACACGCGCAGGATCGTGTCGAAGCGCTGCTGTACGTTCTTGATGAGCCAGCGCGCCTCCTGCAGCTGCGACGAGATGCCCGAGCCGCTGCGCGCCGCGGCGGCAAGCTCGGCATAGAGGCGGTTGATGCGCAGCCGCGGCATGGCGTCGGGGTTGAGGCTCGCGCGCCAGACGTTGCGCACTTTCTTCACGATGACGTCCGGAATCACGTAGCGGGCCTCGACCTTCGCGAACGCCGAGCCCGGGCGCGGGTTGAGCGCCTGTATCAGGCGCTGCGCCGCGCGCAGCGAATCCTCGTTCGCGCCGGTGAGCGCCTTCAGCCGCGTGTAGTCGCGCGCCGCGAGAAGCTCGAGATGCTTCTCCACGATCTCGAGCGCGAGGCTGCGCTCCGGCTCTTCCGGATGCGCCTTCAATTGAAGCGTAAGGCACTCTGCGGGCGAGCGCGCGCCGACGCCGGCGGGCTCGAAGTGCTGCAGATGGCACAGCGCGATCTTCAGCTCTTCGCCGAGCGCCTCGGCATAGTCGGACGATTGCGCGGCGACCTGCGGCGGCAGCAGGGCCGCGATCTCCTCGAGCGGCTGCGTGAGATAGCCGTCGTCGTCGAGGGCGTCGATGAGGATCTCCACGAACGCCCGGTCGCGCGCGCCGAGGTTGGT
>DATADT010000111.1:0-4737 GCA_036258355.1 Burkholderiales bacterium | reverse complement strand
ATAGCCGACTAGCTTCGCGTTCGGCCCCACGACAAGGCTGCGCGCCTCTTCGAACAGCGGCTGCGGGGGGATTTGTTCCAGGTTGGCCACGAGGATGATCGAGCCCGGGATGGCCTCCGCAAATAGAGGACCCTCCACCTGGTGCATCGGCGCACCGAAATCGGGCGCCCCGTAGAACTGTGCCCAGCAGCCCTTCTCGGCGTACGGCGGGATGAATACATCGCGCTCGGGTGGGCCGTGGCAGGCAGCAAGCAGAGAGCCAGCAACCAAGCCGGCGACTACCAGGAGCGGAGCGCGCATGCGCGCTATTCTCGCACGCACCAAGAAAAACGCCCGCGGGGCTTGCGGCCCGCGGGCGTCGAAGCCATCGCGACTATGCGATGGAGGAGGATACGAGCAAAGGGTAACGCCGCCGACCAACGGCGGCCTGACTTCAAGCTGACGCTCGCCTTACGCCCGCAGCATCAGGTTTCTGGAACGAACTCGATGCCCCAGTATTCGAACTTTCCAGTCTTGGGGTCTTTCTTGAACGTGACGCGTACCGCGGCGTCCTTGGCGTTCATGTTCTCGCTATCGAACGTCTTCTTCTCGTAGACCAGGACGACTTCGTCCTCGCCGCGCTTCTCTTCGCGCACCGGCTTGCCCGCAGTGTCCCGGGCTTCGTCGAGGCTCTTGCCAGCGACCTTGAGCTGGAACGAGCTGCGCGACTGACCGTAGTCGCAGGCAACCAGCAGCGCGCCAGTGCCAGCGCGATCCTTCGCATAAGGCCAATTCAACGTTACAGCGGGACGAACTCGATCCCCCGGTACTCGAACTTGCCGCTCTTCGGGTCTTTCCTGAAAGTGACGAGCACCGAAGCGTCTTTCGCGTTCATGTTCTCGGCGTCAAAGGTCTTCCTTTCGTAGACCAGCACGGTCTCTTCGGGCGAGCGGCTCTCCCGGCGCGCCGGCTTGCCCGCCGTATCGATCGCCTCGTCGACGGTCTTGCCCGCCACCTTGAGCTGGAACGAGCTGCGCGTCTGGCCGTAGTCGCAGCCGGCGAGCGCAAGCGCGGCGATCGCGATCAGGATGATTTGTTTCATGTCGATTCTCGGTTTGGTTCCGAGCATTTTCCGGTCAGGCCCTTACTGCGCCCTGACGCAGGCTTACGGATGACTTACAATCGCAGGCGGCGGGCCTCCCCGCATTGCAGTCTGGCGAACCTGGTCAGGTCCGGAAGGAAGCAGCCACAGCCGGTCGCTGCGAGTGCCGGGGGTCGGGCTCGCCACCGAACTCGATTCGAGCAATGAGCTATCAAGTCCTTGCCCGCAAGTGGCGGCCGCGGGATTTCGCCAGCCTTGTGGGGCAGGAGCACGTGGTGCGCGCCCTGCGCCACGCGCTCGAGCACAAGCGCCTGCACCACGCGTACCTCTTCACCGGTACGCGTGGCGTGGGCAAGACCACGCTCGCGCGAATCCTCGCCAAGTGCCTGAACTGCGAGACAGGGATCACGCCGCAGCCGTGTAATGCCTGCTCGGCGTGCCTCGAGATCGACGCTGGGCGCTTCGTCGACCTGCTCGAGGTCGACGCCGCCACCAACACCAAGGTGGACGAGATGCGCCAGCTCCTCGACACCGCTCAGTACGCGCCGACGCGCGGGCGCTTCAAGGTCTATGTGATCGACGAGGTGCACCAGCTTTCGGGGCACGCCTTCAACGCAATGCTGAAGACGCTCGAGGAGCCGCCGGAGCACATGAAGTTCATCCTGGCGACCACGGATCCGCAGAAGATCCCGGTGACCGTGCTCAGTCGCTGCCTGCAGTTCAATCTGAAGCAGATGCCGCGCGAAGCCATTGTCGAGCACCTCGGAAGGATTCTCGACAAGGAATCTGTTCAGCACGAGCCGCAAGCGCTTGCGCTTATTGCCCGTGCGGCGGCGGGCAGCATGCGCGACGCGCTCTCGCTGCTCGACCAGGCGATCGCGCATGGCGACGGCCAGGTTACCGCGGCGAGCGCCGCCGACATGCTGGGTGCCATCGACCAGAGCCATCTCCTGCGGCTCGTGGAGGCGATCGCTGCGGGCGATGCCGCCGGCGCGGTGAAAATCGCCGACGAGATGCAGGCGCGCAGTCTGTCGTTCGACGGCGCGCTCGCCGAGCTCGCGCGCCTGCTCTTGCAGGTTGCGCTGGCGCAATCCGTCGTAGGCGCCGTGGACGATCCGCGCGTCAAGGCGCTCGCCGGCCGCCTCGACCCCGAGTCGGTACAGCTCTACTACCAGATCGCGCTGCAGGGCAGGGAAGACCTGCCGCTCGCCCCCGACGAGCACGGCGGCTTCGTGATGACGGTGCTGAGAATGCTCGCCTTTCGTCCCGAGGGCGCCGGCAAGGACTTGCCAGCCCCGAGAAAGACCGAGAATGCTTCCCCGCGGGTGCGCGACAGCGACTGGCCCGAGCTCGTGCGGCAGCTGCCGGTCACGGGGGCGGCGCGCGAGCTTGCGCGCAACGCCGAGCTCCGGCAGCGCGACGCGGCGAGCTTCGAGCTGGTGGTGCCGAAGGCCAAGGCCTATCTCGCCGAGCGGAGCTACGTCGACAAGCTCAAGGCTGCGCTCGAGCAGCAGCTCGGCTCGCCCGTCAACCTGAAGGTATCGGCCGGGGACGTCGCCGGCGCAAGTGTCGCGTCGCTCGAGGCGGGCGAACGCGAGGCGCGCCACGCGGCCGCCGCGCAGGCGGTGGCGAGCGACGGCTTCGTGCAGGACCTCGTGAATCTCTTCGACGGCAAGGTCGTCGATTCCACCATCCGGGAAGATCGAAAGTGAGCCGCTCATGAAAGGCAACATCGGCCAGCTGATGAAGCAGGCGCAGCAGATGCAGGAAAACATGCGCCGCATGCAGGAGAGCCTGGCCACCACCGAAGTGGAGGGGCAATCGGGCGCCGGCATGGTCAAGGTGCAGATGACCTGCAAATACGAAGTGAAGCGCCTGACCATCGACCCCTCGCTCGTCGGCGACGACCGCGAGATGCTGGAAGACCTGGTCGCCGCGGCGTTCAACGACGCCGCGCGCCGCGTCGAAGCGACGATCGCCGAAAAGATGAGCGGCATGACCGCCGGGCTCGGGCTGCCGCCGGGCTTCAAGCTGCCGTTTTGAGCAAGCCGCCGGTTCCGACCGCAAAAGGACTCGAGCGGCTCGTCCAGGCATTGCGCGTGCTGCCCGGCGTCGGACCGCGCTCCGCGCAGCGCATGGCTTTTCATCTCCTGCAGCACGATCGCGGCGGCGCCGACGAGCTCGCCGGTGCGCTTGCGGAGGCCCTCGCCAGCGTGCGCCGCTGCGAGCAGTGCAACAACTTCAGCGAGGAGGAGGTGTGCGCGCTGTGTCGCTCGCCGCGCCGCGACCGCACGCTCCTGTGCGTGGTCGAGACGCCCGCCGACCTCGCCATGGTCGAGCAGACGCTCAGTTACTCCGGGATGTACTTCGTGCTGATGGGGCGGCTTTCGCCGCTCGACGGCGTCGGCCCGCGCGACATCGGGCTGGATCGCCTCCTCGCCCGCGCGGCGAACGGCGAGGTCCAGGAAGTGATCCTCGCGACCAACTTCACCAACGAGGGCGAGGCGACCGCGCACTACATCGCCGAGATGCTGCGTACGCGGAACGTCAAGGCGAGCCGCATCGCGCGCGGTGTGCCGCTTGGCGGCGAGCTCGAGTACGTCGATGTGGGCACGCTGTCCCAGGCTCTGCTTGACCGGCGCGGCATCTAGCAGGGTTTCAAGGATTCTTCTGGCCATCGCGCTGGCATGCCCGGCAGCATCGGCGCCGAAGTGGTGGCGAAAGCCGCCGACCCGCACGTGCTGCTCATCGGCGGCAACGGGCCGGTGGCCATCAACAAGCACCTCTACACGGCTCTCCCCTACGACCCGGACAAGGACCTGGTGCCCATCTCGTTGCTGGCTTCGGCGCCGCAAATGCTCGTGTTACGCAATGAGCTGGGCGTCGCCGACTTCGGGGCCTTCGTGAAGCACGCGAAAGGGAACCCCGGCCCCCTGTCCTACGCTTCGGTCGGCGGCGGCAGCGCCTCGCACCTTACGATGGAGCTGCTGAAGAGCGATGCCAGCCTGTTCCTGGTGCACATTCCGTACCGCGGCTTCCCGCCGGCCGTCACCGACATGCTGGCGGGAAACATCGACGCGATGTTCGCCATCATCCCCGCCGTGCTCCCGCACGTGCGCGCCGGCAAGATGAAGGGCCTGACGGTGACTGGCTTGAAGAGAAGCGAGTCGGCGCCAGATATTCCGAGCGTCGCCGAGCTCGGCTTCCCGCAGCTCGAATCCCTCGCCTGGAACGGCCTGCTAGCGCCGGCGGCCACGCCGCCGGCGTTGGTATCGCGCCTGAGCGCGGAGACGGTCGCGGCCATGCGCCATCCGCAGACGCGTGAGGCGCTCGGACGGCTGGGATTCGACGTCGTGGCGAGCTCGCCGGAAGAGTTTTCGCGCTGGATTCGCGCCGAGTCGGAAAAATGGGCCGCGTGATCCGCGCGAGCGGCGCCACGGCCGACTGACGCTGATTTTTTGCAGCGCAGCGCGTTGACACGCTTTTCCGCCGCCAGCTATAATCTCCCTCTTCTTCGGGCGCGGGGTGGAGCAGTCTGGCAGCTCGTCGGGCTCATAACCCGAAGGTCAGAGGTTCAAATCCTCTCCCCGCAACCAACGTTCTTTAAAAATTCGCAGCCGATAGGTGTGGGCGCTTGAACGCGAGGCGCCGCAACC
>DATADT010000110.1:0-4603 GCA_036258355.1 Burkholderiales bacterium | reverse complement strand
TCAGGTAGTACGAGATCTGGCCGATGTGGTAGAGCGGGTTCAGCTTCTCGCCGAAGGCGAGGTTGAACAGCCCCTCGACCTTGACGAAGCACCATTGCAGCAGCCCCTGGATGCGTTTCAACACCTAGGGATGCTAGGCCGGGGTCCCCGATCCGAATTTGATGTGAATCAACCCCTTTAGGGCTGCCTCAGCGCGGTTGCCGGGGAATTGCCCGGCGTGCAACCAGGGTCGCGTGTCAGCGTTCCCGGCCCTCGTGCGTTAGGCCATTCTGAGTCTTGCCCAATGAGTATCCCAAAGGATACAATAGATCCGCCGGAATGCTCGCCGGCGGCGATAAACGCTCGCAAGATCGGGATATTCGTCTGGCGATCGAGTTGGCGCGAGGACTCTAGGAGGCGGCAATGGCACGGACGCGGACCAGAAAGTGGGATCCGGCGGAGCACCTGAGAAATGACGCCGATGTCCTGGAGTACCTCCAGGCGGCGCTCGAGGACGGCGATCCCGCTGTCGTCGCCGCCGTGCTCGGAGACATCGCCCGCGCCAAAGGAATGGCGGATATCGCACGTCAGGCCGGCGTGGGGCGGGAAAGCCTGTACAAGTCGCTGTCCGCCGGCGGCAATCCTGAATTCGCCACCGTGATGAATGTGCTGAAAGCGCTTGGCCTAAGATTGCATGCCGCCGCGGAGCCCGCACCGCCGACATACAAAGTAGACAGGAGGCGCGATCGGCTGCGTACCCGCGCGGTCGGTCATCGTTCTTCGACTTAGGGCAGCGCTTTCTTGAGCTGTCGGCGCCGCCGCCATTCCCATAGCACGAAGCCGATGCCGCCGAGCATCACGCTCGTGCCGACCAGGATCTCGATCACCACTACGTAGTTGACGCGGTAGCGGCCCGCCGCGGGGTCGTAGACGGTGCACAGGAGCTTGAGCTTTTCCCAGGCGCCTTCGAGGTTGCCTTGCTCGACCGGCGCGTTCTGCGCCAACTCAAGGAGCGGCCCGACGAAAAGCGGCGCGTCGAAGGAATCGCCGTACACCTGGCGGTAAACGCGGCCATCGCGGTCGAGGATCGAGACCTGCAGCAGGTGGTCGAAGCCCGCCGGCGTCGCCTCGTAGCGGAAGCCCAAGTCGGCGGTGAGCGCGGCGAGCGACTCCGCTTCCGGGGTGAGGAACAGCCAGTTGGGCGACGCGATGCCGAACTTGCGCGCGAAGGCGCGCATGGAGGCGGGATCGTCGACTGGCAGATTGAAGCCGATGGTGGCGACGCGGAACGTTCCCGGGCCGAGCGTGCGCTCGGCCTGCTTCACCGCGCCGGCAAGGAACTGCGTGGTGGCGGGGCACACCTGGAAGCAGCCGGTGTAGACGAAGTTGACGACCAGTGGCTTGCCGCGCAGATCGGCCAGACGAACCGCTTTCCCACTGCTGTCGGTAAATCGATAGCTCCCGATCTGGCGGCCGATAGCTGCCTGGCTCTCCTTCAACGCCAGCTTTTCGTCAAAAGCGTGGGCGCTGGAGGCGAAAAGCAACAAAACGCTAAGTAAGCGCCACATCGGCCATCGCGCCGAGGAGCACCGCGGAGAGCTGCACCAGCGAGGCGAGGAACGCCCTGCGCGCGGTCTCGCGGCCCGGCCGCTGCACGAGCGCGTTGCATCTGAGGAGGAAGAAGGCGCCGCCTGCAGCGGCCGAGGCGAGATACAACGCTCCAAGGTTGAGGAACGCGGGAACGAGGGAAACAAGAACCAGCAGCCATGCGCTGGCGTAGATCGCGCGCGCGGCGCGCGCGTCGCCGACCACCACCGGGAGCATCGGCACGCCCGCGGCGGCGTAGTCCTGATGGCAGGCGATGGCGAGGCTCCAGAAGTGGGGCGGGGTCCAGAGAAACAGCACCACTGCGAGCGCCAGGGCCTCCGGGCCGGGCGCGGGAGAAACCGCCGCAGCGCCCGCGAGCACCGCGAAGCTGCCGGCGAGGCCGCCGATCACGATGTTCCACCAGGTGCGGCGCTTGAGCCATACCGTGTACACCACGCCGTAGGTGAACGCACCGAGGAAGACGTACAGCCCGGCAAGGAAGTTCGTGGCGAGCGACGCGGCGAGCACCGCGCCCGCGGTCATGAAGCCGATCACCCACAGCCAGAACGGCCCGTGGCGCAGCGCGCCCGTGACGAACGGCCGGTTGCGCGTGCGCTTCATGCGCGCGTCGAGATCGCGCTCGACGTACTGGTTGAACGCGCCGGCGGCGGCGGAGGCCACTAGAACTGCAGTAACCAGGACAAAAGACTTGAGAAAACCCAGTTCCGCTCCGTCTTCCACTGCAAGGCCGGCGGCGGCCGCGATTGCGATCGCGGCCCCGATCCTGACCTTGAAGAGGTTGACGAAGGCTTTCACTTCAGCGGCCACACCGTCGACAGGTACTTCCAGTTGACGAAGTAGTACAGCACGAACGCCGTCAGGAACACGAGCGCGAGGACGAAGGTCCCGGGCGCCACCATGCCGGCCGAGCCGTGCCCGGCGATGACCGGCCCCGAGGCCGGCGCCGCCGGCGCGATGCCGTCGCGCGCGCGCACGTGCTGGAAGCCCGGCGTCGAGATCTTCTTGCCGATGAACACCGACCACACGGTGATCAGCAGGTACATGCCGCCGCCGATGATCGCGAGCAGGCCGGTGATACCGGCGAGTGCCATCATCAGCCACGCCGCGCCGGGAAACTCGTAGGCGAAGGCGTTGCCGGCGAAGCCGATGTCCCAGTGCCGGCGCGGCACGCCGAGCGTGCCGGCGCCCATCAGGAACAGCGCCACAGCGCTCATGCCCAGGCCGAAGACGTACGGCTGGTACTTCGCCATCGTCGGGAAGGCGAGGCTGCGGCGGAACAGCACCGGGATCAGGAAGTAGGTGAGCCCCATGAACGCGAGCGTCGTGCCGACCACGACGGTGGCGTGGAAGTGCCCGGGCACGTAGATCGTGTTGTGGATGATGAGGTTCAGCTGCTCGGTGCCCATCATCACGCCCGAGATGCCGCCGAGGAAGCCGAAGCCGATGAGCGAGATGAACATCGACGAGAACACCGGGTTGCCCCAGGGCGCCTTGCGCAGCCACTCGAACAGGCCCTGCGTGTAGCCCTTCTTGCGCTGCGCGACCTCGATCGCCCCCGGCACGGTGAGGCCGTGCACCATGGAGGCGAGCACCGCGAGATACATGGCATAGCTCGTGTTAAAGATCTTCCAGTTCGAGGTGAGCCCCGGGTCGGCGAGCAGGTGGTGCGCGCTCGCGAGCTGCAGGAACAGGATGTAGAGCAGGAACGCGGTGCGACTCACCTTTTCGGACATCGGCTTCGCGCCAAATACGATCGCGGCGACCGCGTACCAGACCGAGACGTGCGCCGCGACGTTGATCTGCTGCGACGAGTGGCCGAACGCCCACCAGATCGTGCGGTACATGAGCGAGTCGATGTGCTCGACCAGGCCCACCGACCACAGGAACGTCGGGATCAGGATGATTGCCCCGGCCGCGATTGTGAACACGGCGATGATCGCCGCGGTGATCGCGCCGAAGGTGACGAGCGGCACCGAGTGGCGGTAGGTGCGCTCGGCGCGCGCCACCACCAGCGTGCCGAAGAACACGAAGCAGGCGATGAGCGCCCCGACTGCGAACAGGATCAGGCCGAGGTAGAACGTCGGGTGCGCGCCCATCGGCGCGTAGGACGTAAACATCACGCTCGAATCGCCGCGCAGCACCGAGTAGTTGTTGACGAGCGCCCCGATCACCATCAGCCAGAACCCGACCCAGGCCATCGCCGGCGTCGCCAGGCGGCATCTGAGGAGCGTCGAGGCGGCGAAATACAGCACCGCGATCTCGAAGAAGATGATCCAGAACACGAGCATGTTGAGCCCGTGCGCGGTGAGCACCTGGTAGAAGAGATCGGGCGGCAGCAGGTGCACGGCCTGCCAGCGGGTGAGGACCACGCCGATCGCGAGCAGGCCGCCGACGAGCAGCGACACCACCGCGGCGACGGCGTTCCAGCGCATCAGCTTCTCAGCCGGCTCGTGGAAGACCAGCCCGGTCGCCGGGTCGGTCCGGAACATGCGGTTGACTGCCATTTCGGCCTCCCCGTCCCTACTTGACGACGTACAGCCGGCTCACCATCGTGTGATGGTTCACGCCGCAATACTCGTTGCAGATGATCGAATAGGTGCCCGGGTTGGTCGGAGTGACCGTGAGCACGTGGTCATACCCCGGGTGCACCTGGATGTTGATGTTCTCGGGCTGCAGCGAGAAGCCGTGCAGCCAATCCATCGACATGAGGTGGATGCGGTAGGACTTGCCCGCCTCGAGCTCGAGGATCGGCGTCCAGCTCCACAGCCGCGCGATGAGGTAGACGTCGCTCCCCGCGGGCGGACGCACCACCGGCACCTTCAGGTTGTCCGGCCCTTCCTCGCGCACCTTGTACTTGGCGATCATCTCCTCGGTCTTCTTCGCGAAGTCCTCGGGCTTGGCGCGGTAGGCCTCGTTGGAGAGGTTCTGCTGCCCGTAGATGTGCCAGTAGGGCATCATGAAGAACATGATCAGGCACCAGATGAGCGCGATCACCACCCAGATCAGCTCGGTGCGC
>DATADT010000109.1:0-7897 GCA_036258355.1 Burkholderiales bacterium | reverse complement strand
GTGCTGACCGCTTCCGACAATTGCACGCGGCGTGGCGCCAAGCGCGAAGGTTGTGCCCAGCCCAGCGTAGAGATACCGATCACCGAATGCCTTCTTGAGCGCCGTGAAGGTCGGCTCGCCGGTGCAGTGGCCGGGCGCCACGAAGGCCACTTTGAACGTATCGCGGAGAATCGCGACGGTCTTTTCGATTTCCTGATCGTTGGATACCACCAGATGCAGGCCCCCGATGATGAAATGGATTCGTGGGTTGATCGCGGCTGCGGCCGCGACGATCTTGTCGATGCCCGGGTGCGAGCAGCCCACCACGATCACCATACCGTCGCGCGTGCTGATGGCGAGCGACAGCTCGCGCAGCTCCAGCGTCCCGGGCTTGTCAGAGACCAAGGCGATCAGATGAATGCCGGGGGCGATCTCGGTGGTCTTGTCGATCAACTCGAAATTGGCGGCGGGCCAGGCGGCTCCGAACCGCATGACTGCCGGTGGCGCGCCGTCGTAGTAGCGCTCCGCCGGCGGCAGGGAGGCGTCCTTGCGATAGAAGGTGCTGGGCAAGTCCGCGCCGTACACGCCGAAACCCTCCTTGGGCGCGTAGATCTTCACCTTCGGGTTCACGCTCAGGAGGTGGGCCATGCCGCCCATGTGATCGCCATGGCGGTGCGACATGACGACGAAGTCGAGCTTGGACAGGTCGATGCCTTTCGCCTTCGCGTTCTGCGCCAGAATGTCGCCGTTGTTGCCGGTGTCGAAGAGGATGCGCTTGCCCCCATATTCGATGAGCGCGGCGTACCCCCAGTCCTTCTGCATGGCGGAAGACTTGCCGAAGGCGTCGTAGAGGACGGTAATCTGCGCCTTGGTCGAGTCGCCGGCCGCCGCAACCGGTGGCGAGGTCGTCGTGGCGCATCCGCTGAGAAGCAGGACTAGCGTTGCAATGACATTGGCCAACCAGGATCTGGCTTTCATTTCCGCCTCCTTTCGTCAATTGCGTCTTCACGCGCCTGGCCGCGACAGGTCCTGTGAGACGGCTGTCATGGGCACAGCGCGCCGCCCAACGTGTTTTATCAGAACACATTCTCAATTTAACCGGATTTGGGTTTCGAGCTAACTGGAAAACCGTGGCGTATCTTTAGGCGGTTCCTTTCGGGTACCGCCTTGCACGCGGCGCTCGCCGGTGGTGCTCGGGTAGCACCCCGCCGATGCGCGCGTCTGCTGGAGCGCTCCCAATGATCTGCAAAGGCTGGGAGCCCCCCAATAGGCGGACTTGAGCAATGGGGCGACGGGTCCGTGGCAGAAGAATTCCAAAAAATTTGGAAAAAGTTGCGGCGCTTCAGCACTCCGAAATGGATCCGTTTGCAGTTTAACTGCAACGAGACCCATTAGACGCGGGCCGAGAACCGACACACCGATGCGTACCCCAACCAATCCAATCTCGCTTTAGCGTTTACCTCGAACGGGTTCAATCCTTGAATAACCACCGCTCTTGCCATTGAAGCGCTCCGGCTTGGCCCAGCTGAGGACATCAGTTTCGATGCAATGTATACGCACGCGCCGCCTTTCAACGTCATAGCGGACGACTCGTACAGTTCGTTTGACTCTTAGGTCGCGGTCCTTCCATTCAGATCCAACAGGCGGGTATTCCATTGCAAGCCTCCAGTTAGCTTCTGGCCCAATCGGTCCCTACGCTCCTCGCTGATCGTCAGCTACAACCGGAAGGCGCTCGCCGTGGTCGTTCTTGAGGTGCGCCGCGAGCGCAGCGTCATGTCCTGAGCCATCCCTCGACTACGGCGCTTTGGCGATTCGTAACGCGACATCGGACGAGCGTGCTACCGGCGTTAGTACTGTTTGGTCATTGTGACCCCGCTCGCGGTCTCCCAAAATCGGGACGCCGAGCGTAGCTCCAAACTGATTCGGGGCGCGTCGGTAGCCCTGGCCAGTCGAAACATTTTCCCTCCCGGGGGGTTCGCCACTGGCAGGGCTTTTTTTCTTGGACGCTCTGATTACGCGCGCCCGCGCTCCAGCCTCGTCGGAATGCCCCACCGGTTCATTCAGCTCTTTATTTTCGATTCCGCGCGCAGACTTCCATGTCAAGCACCTTGCGAATCTCGAACTTTGCAGCGAAGCGCTGGCAACGGCACCAGGTACCGAACTTGGCGCCCGCTTCCTCTTGCGTCAGGCCTTTGAAGAGTCCGTATCTGAGCAGCTCCCAGGACGACTCAAAGCAGCAGTCGACTCGGACAGCGGCAGCGAGCGGAGCCAGTTGCTGGTCTGTCGAATGCGCGTACGGATGTCGAGCGAGCCGTCGACGCGCTCGGCGTCGGGCCATCGCTTTGCGTCCTCGAAGGACAGCTTGGAGGGGCGGACGCGCCGCTTTCCGAAGTCGTCGGTGTATCGCCATTGCCACAGGTGGATTTCGCCCATTGCGGCCGCCCCGAAGCCGCTACCAGCATTGTGTACTGGTCCACATAGTTCAAATATGCCCTTCAAGTTGGTTCAGACCTCTCATGCGAACCGCGTCCCGACATACCTACCATGTCTTCGCGGTAAGGGTGAGATCGCCCATGGGGAAATGAGTCCATACGGGACCACACTCAATACTTCCCTTTCCCGGAACCGGACCTAAGCCCCGGGCGACCACCCTGCCTAATCGCGCCGCCAGTATCCAGCTCGCGAACGGGTGCCTAACTGCCTACCGGCGCTATCTGGATCGACGCGCTGGAGCACAAAAGGAGCTCGTCATGAAATCGGTCTTTGCGTTAGCCCGGCGGCGTTTGCCAATCCGTGGGCGAACGGCGCGGCGACCACGGATCAGGACTTGCGCGACTGGCCAGTCGCTCGTCTGTCCAATGGGCGTTCGGATCTCGAGCGAGTCTTCGACGTTCACGGCGTTCTTTTAGACGTGCGCGAACTGGCTGCCCTCGATCCCATTACCGACCGTCGTTTGAGCCGGAGTCGCACTTGGCGCCGATTATCGAAGGCGCTTTCGCGGTTCATGGAGCACGTTCTTAAGCCTCTGCCGGAGCCCATCAATGCGTGACCCCTGGAAAGAGTTCCACGAGCAGCAGTTGAACAAGCTGATGTCCGCTCTCCATCGCCGGGACAAACTGACCTACATGCACACGCTGGCTGTTCTGGATCTGGACTTCCAGCGGTTCATGCAGCGGGTGTTGCGGCCGCTGCGAGAACTACGGCACTAACGCCCATCATCCTTTACGGTCTTTGCCCCCGGGCTTCTCGGCTCGGGGCCCAGGAGTCCCCGACCCCGTGCCCCAACGCTTGGGAGCCGCGAGCTGCGACGTGACCGCCGACAAAAAATAGCCCGTTAACCCCGTTCTGACCACGGCCCCGGTCCTCCCGAAAAGGGGCGTCACGCTCATTGCACAAGCACGCCGGAAGAAATGACGAAATATCGCCTCGCCGGCCGGCTCTATTCTCAGTTTTGGCGATGTACCGGATGCTCCTCGGTCATATCGTTCCTTGACCGTACCCTCGGGACCAAGAAAGGAGCAACACGCGTGAAACTCAAGTTACTCTTAGCCGGTGCGGCTTTCGGCGCATTCGCTGTAACGGGCCCCTTGCAGCACGTCGGCGTTCTGCCACAGACCGCCGTCGGTGATGCGAGCAAGGCGATGATCAAGGCGGGCCTGAACATGACCTCAAAGCCGGCGTTCGCACGCTGTGGACCGCAGGGAAACAATGGCTGGAGTAAGGGCGGCGGGGGGTTGAGCCCCCAAAAATGGAAATACGGATCTTCCATGCGCGAGAAAAAGTTCTCGTGGCTTAAGGAAAAATTCGGCGGATAAGGGCCCGCTTGCGAGTACGCGCTTCGCGCGGCGTTCGCGTGCGAGCGTCGTCGCTTCGCTCGTCGGCGGCAGTCCTCTTCTTCGTGCGCCCAGGGGAGAACGAGGACAAGGCAATCGAGCGCCAGAAGCGTTAGCTTGGCTTCGAGGACGGGACGAGCACCGTGTAATTCAGTAGACAATGCCGCGCTGTTTCCTGGATTGGATGGGTTTGCCCACTCTCTCGAGCACTTGCTGAACTTCCCGAAGAAGTTGCTTCCTCCAGATGCCGGATTCTTATCAGCGAAGGAATTTGCTCGAGTGAGGCGGCTGTAACCCGGGCCGCAATGGCCGAGGAAATAAAGCTCTGGCAATGGCGATACACCGACCAATTCGGGAAGCGGCGCATCCCCCTGCTTGCTAACCGCCGAGCAAGCTGAGCACTACCAAGACGCCGAGCGCGTCGCGGGATCGCTCGAGGTCCGGTGCCGCATCGGATCGACCAGCGACTGGCTCCGCTCGCCGTGGCCGTCCGAGTCGATCGCTCTTTCGAGTCCTCTTGGGAGCTACTCAAGTACGGACTCTTCAAAGGTCTGACGCAAGAGGAAGCGGGCGCCAAGCTCGGCGAGTGGTGCCGCCGTTAGCGCATCGCAGCCCGGCGGTTTGAGACTGAGCTGACAACTCCTTCCCGCTAGCGCCGGGCGCTCGACGGACCCGGTGGCAATTGATACGTCGCGTACCGTAGAGAAGGAGATTACGGCGCTCCAGCGCCGGGTCCGAATTCGCACTGTATGTCGGACAAAGGGGTGCCGTATGCACGGTACCGTGCATAACAGCCAGAATCACCAGCCCGGCGACGCGGCTTGTCGGTATATCGTTTAACCGTAACCGCCGATGCCTGTCTCAGCGCAATCTTCCACGAGTGCCAGCGCTGCGCAGGATCGCAGCGCAACAGGCCCGACAGGTCAAGCGCGCGCAGCGAGGCGCGGCTAGAAACGAAAAGCCCCGCCGAAGAGGGGCTGTTTGCAGGCAGCGATCCGCGCTACTGCTTCTTCGGCGCCGTGCTTCCGCTGCCCGACATGCCGCCGCTACCCGACGTGGACGGGCTGGTCAAGCTGCCGCTTGCGCCCGAGGCCCCGCTGCGCTCTTCAAGCAGGCATTTCTCGCGGTCGGTGCCGGTAAGGGCTGCGCACTTCGCCGGCACGTCGGTGGAAGAGCCGCTGGCGGAGCTACCGCTCGTGCCGCTGGATGGTTTATCGCTCTGAGCCTGAGTCGAGAGAGGTACCGCAAAGGCCGCCGCTACTGCTACTGCAACTCGCGTCTTAAGTCTCATCGCTGTCCTCTTTGGTTAAGAAACCATCGGGGTGGACGCAAGAAACACGCCGCTTCGCTGAATCCCTGCTGCTGTGAGATGTAGCTTCCTTTCTTACAATGCCCATAAGGTTGCGACGTCTAAAAAGCCCGACGCTCGTCTGCGTAGCGTCTAAGTCGCGCTGGCCGGGGGCCGATTTATGCCATCCCTCTTCCTCGCGCACTTCGTCGGGAGAAGGAATTCCAGCTCCAGGCGATGCGTCTTTCGGCTCGCAGCGCTGAATTCGTCCGCCTTGTCGCACAGGGCCTTAGCGGTTCGGCCTGCGCCCGTAAGCGGGCCCCCGGTCGTAGGCCCGGGGCGGTGCGGGTTACTTATGAGATGCGCTGACGCGGGCTATGCGCCGCGTCAAACATCGCAAGCCGTCAGCGTCCGTGAACAGCGTTACCGCGCGCGGCCTGTGCTCCCGCTATGGTTACCCGAGGAAGGGGTCACAGATGGGTTACCTGTACCAAGAAGACCGCGCGCCGCGCACCGATGACGACGCCTGGCGCTATGAGAATAAGCCAAAATTCCAGGCGCCTCCGTTTTGGGAGTTGCCTCTCGACTGGCTCTCCCCTATCTATGCTTTTGATGTTAGACCGCCCTCGGAGTCGGCTTTCCCTGCCGAAGGTTCTGAAGTACCCGAAGGGGTCTAAGGAATAGACGCGGGGGGCGGCCGCCCTAGGTCCAAAACGACGACTAACTACTTCCCCGCCCTGTATTCCTGTTCCGCCCTCGCCGCCCGCCATTCCCACGGCGGCATGGCCTTGGCATCCACCCACAAGCCGAGCCGCTGTGCTCGCGCACGCTCTTGTAGCGGGTACAGGCTGCGGTCCTTGACGTAGCGATCGAAAACCCATGCCATTCCCCGGCGCACCTGCTCGGCATTCGCGTCGATCCCGCTACACCAGACCCGCGCTAGAAGCCTCCCATTGCGGTCCTTTTCCGGTCCAGACCACCCGCGCCCGTTTCTTAGCGCACAGGTCACTCAACGACTGTCGTGAGCGTTTGCCGAATGGCTGATTGCGTTCCGGGGCGTCAATTTCTTTCAGACGAACTCGGACTTGTTCCGTGCCGCGAAGCACGATGAGGGAATCGCCATCAACCACGCGAACAATTACACCGTCGAACGTCTCGGCGTACGCCGATTGTGCGAAGACGACTAGAACTACAGCGAGCGTGTTATAGGCGCTGCGCAATTACCGCAGCATACTGGAATGTTCGTCCGAGACAGGAAGGCGCGCTTGCGACAGCGCTCTACGATTCGCCCAGGACGCGCGCAGCCGCGGGACGCAGCGATTGACTCACCTCGCCATCCAAGTCAAAGCCGGACGGGTCACGCAAGTTCTGTTCTCGACCTTCGTGCGCTCGGGGGCCGGTCAACCTGCTTCCGGTCCGTCCGGCTCGGTTCGTCGGCCCACGGGCCGGTTTCGACCGCGCACGCCTGTGCACGGCAGCGTTGCAACATCTGCGGGAACGGCACACCGGTCATCGTCGAGGCGACGAGGGCGCGCTTGGCAACGCTCAGCTCAGCGAGAAACAGCAACTCCTGAGCGGCCTCCCAGGGCAGTCCCTGCCGGTTGCCGTCGCGCGAATCCATGATGAGTCGGTTGATGTAGGCGTCGCACTCGGGCTGACCCCACAGCAGGCACACCTTGTTCACCACGTGCGGCAGGCGCTCGAGCCCGCAGGCATCGGACCGGAGCGCCGGAGAAGTTCGTGTGTTCGAGGAATCCATAAAGGAACCCATAAATTGGCTCGTGTCGCAGCTCGTTGTGCCCCATGCTGCCGCAATTCGCCGCGGCGGTGTGTCAGCGTTTGTCGGAAAGAGGGGCAACGCCACCGCTGGCGCCGGCCTCGCGTCGCTTCATTGCAGTGCCGCTGCGATCGCCGCCGTTCCCTTTGGCTTAGGCTGATCGGGCGCGGCGCACAGGCCATGTGCGCCCGTCCTCCACTTAACCATCTGCGAGTAGGTGGGTGAGGAGTGTGATCCCTTCGTGCTGGATCCGATCAAGTCGGCTTACCGGCTTTACCCGAAGGAACTCTGCGGAGATCTCCTCCCTAACCCGCATTTTCCGAATCCATACGACACGTATAAGCCGGCAAACGTGGCAATCCAGAACCTCATTATCGAAAAATATGCCAATCCTCCCCAGACGGGTGCGATCGGGTACTTTCGTCCGGGGCTCGACTGGAGGATCATCAACAACGAGGTCCGCTACAACCACGGGTCGGGCATCAAGTTTAAAGGCGGTGCGCTAGTTCTCGGGAATTACGCGCACCACAACGGCACTTTCGGCATCGAATATGGCGATGGAAATAACGAACCGCAGCATGGCGGGCATGGTGTCGACGTTAACGGCGTCCAGAATAAGGGACTACCCGAGTGGGGCTACTGGGGCGGGTATGCAGGCATAAACGCGGTTGTCGCCAGGAATACGATCTCGCATAACAACGTGATCTTGGCGTCTTGGCGTGGGCAAGACATGAGGGTAAATCCTCCCTGGGGAGCAGGAGGCGCGAAATTTATGCAAGCGGAAAATTTGCTCGTGCTCGATAACCTCGTCGAGCAAAACAATGGTCCAGGATTGTGGACCGATTTCTCCTATGATGGAACCGTGTATAGAGGGAATGTTGTGCAGAAGAATTCTTCTCCAGATGGTGGTGCTATTTTTCATGAGGTATCCGGTTCCGCCGCGATCTCGTGTAACACAGTACGGGATAATGTATTTCCTGCTGAATCACCTCCGCTGCGCCAGGCACAGATTTTTATATC
>DATADT010000108.1:0-1997 GCA_036258355.1 Burkholderiales bacterium | reverse complement strand
CGATCATGGGATCGATGTCGCTCTTCCTCATGGCGCTCGGCGCGGTATTCGTATTCAACAGCATGCGGGCCGGCTGGGTAGGAATTGCCGCCGGCTTCATGCTGATCCTTTACATGATGGTCCGCTGGTTCGGCGACGTGATCCGTGAGTCGGAGGGCGGCAAATACGGCCGCTGGGAAGACGTTTCCTTCCGCTGGGGCATGAGCTTCTTCATCTTCTCCGAAGTCATGTTCTTCGCCGCCTTCTTCGGCGCGCTTTTCTGGGCGCGCGTGTACTCCGTGCCGGACCTCTCGAGCATCGAGTCCAACGCGCTCGTCTGGCCTGGCTTCACCGCGCACTGGCCCTCGGCCGGTCCGTTCTTCGAAGAGCAGTTCTCGCCAATGGGCGCCTGGGGCCTGCCCGCGGTCAACACCATCCTCCTTCTCTCGTCGGGGGTGACGGTGACCTTTGCTCACTGGAACCTGATCGCAAACAACCGCGGCAAGCTGCTCTTATGGCTCGGCGCGACCGTCGCCCTCGGCGTCGCGTTCCTGGTGTGCCAGGCGATCGAGTATGTGCATGCTTACCAGGAGTTGAACCTGAAGCTTTCCACCGGCGCGTATGGCTCGACGTTTTTCATGCTCACCGGCTTCCACGGGTTCCACGTCACCATCGGCGCCATCATGCTGACGGTGATCTGGTTCCGATGCCTGAAGGGCCATTTCCGCCCAGATCACCACTTCGCTTTCGAAGGCGTGGCGTGGTACTGGCACTTCGTCGACGTGGTCTGGCTGGGCCTCTTTATCTTCGTCTACTGGTTATAGAAGCGCTTGAAGCCGCGCTGACTGCAGGAGCGCTTGAAGCCGCGCTAACTACAGCTTGCCCGGCTGGATCAGCCCGAGCGCATAGCCGGCAATCAGGAGCACGAAGAGAGCCACCGACAGGCCGACGCGCCAGGCGAGGGCGCGCGCCATGCGCCGCGAGTCGCCGCGGCCGCGTACCATGAAAATCGCTGCCGAGCCCAGGCTCGCGACGATGGCGGCGAACATCGCGATCACCACGTAGCGCATGGCCGCAGGATACTCTTTCCGTCCGCGGCTCTGGGCGCTCGCTCTCGCCGCCGTGGCGTGCGCCGCCGGCATCGCGCTCGGCAACTGGCAGAGCGGCCGCGCCGACGAAAAGCGCGCCGCGGCCGCGCGCCTCGCGCGCGTCGCGGTCGAAGGCGAGTTCGTCCCCAAATTCACCGTCTATCTCGACAACAAGACGCGCCGCGGCCAGCCTGGCTACGAGGTGGTCACGCCGCTCAGGCTGCGCGGCTCGCCGTGGCACGTGCTCGTCAACCGCGGCTGGATCGCGGCCGGAGCGACGCGCGACGCGCTGCCCGAGGTGCCGACGCCCGCGGGCGAGGTGCGCATCGAAGGCATTGCGCTCGAGCGCCTACCCCGGCTCTTGAGTCTGGAAAGAACTGCGGCAAAGGTGAGGCAAAGCGTGGACGTCGAAGCTTATGCCGCCGAGACGGGGCTCAGGCTCGAGCCGCGCGTGATCGAGCAGCATTCGTCGTTGCCCGACGGCCTTGCGCGCGATTGGCCGCCGCACCATGCCGGCGTCGAGAAGCACGAAGCCTATGCGCTGCAGTGGTATTCGCTCGCTGCGCTCGCCGTCGTGCTCGCCATCGCGTTGTCGTTCCGCAAGACGTGAACATCTTTCGGAACAAGCTTCTCTGGGTGGCGGTGGTGTGCGCGGCGCCGCTCGTCCTCGGCACGGCGGCGTATTTGCTGCGCTGGACGCCGGGCACGCCGTCCAACTACGGCGAGCTGCTGAAGCCGACGCCCGTCGCGGGCCTGGAGCCGCTGCGCGGCAAGTGGGTGCTGGTGATGTTCGACGCCGGGGCGTGCGACGCCTATTGCGAAAAGAAGCTCTATTACATGCGCCAGGTGCGCCGCGCGCAGGGCAAGGACATGGACCGCGTCGAGCGGTTGTGGGTGATCGCCGACCGGGCCAAGCCGCGCGCCGAGATC
>DATADT010000107.1:0-2198 GCA_036258355.1 Burkholderiales bacterium | reverse complement strand
GGCGGAGAACGGCCGGCGCTTGCTGCGGGAGTACCTGCACAAGATCAACGCGCTCAGGAGCGAGCCCGAGTTCTACAACACGCTCACCGCCAACTGCACCGGCAACATCTGGCTGCACAGCCGGGTAAACCCGGGGCACCTACCGTTCTCGTGGAAGCTCCTGGCGAGCGGCCACGTGCCGGAGTACCTGCACCAGGCGGGGAAGCTCGATCCGCGCGTTTCTTTCGAAGAGCTGGCGAGAGCGAGCCACATCAACGCGCGCGCGCAGGCCGCGGACCAGGCGCCGGATTTCTCGCGCCGGATCCGGATGCCGGCGAGCGCCCGATGATGCGCCTTCGCGCTGCCGCAGCGTGCGCGCTGCTTCTCTGCTCGAGCGCGGCTCCGGCGGCGGAGCCGGTCGGCGTGGTGCTGGGCGGCGGTGGCGCGCGCGGCGCGGCGCATGTCGGCGTGCTCAGGGTGCTCGAGGAGATGCGCATCCCGATCGCCTACATCACCGGCAACAGCATGGGCGCGATCGTCGGCGGGCTCTACGCCTCGGGCTTCACGCCCGACGAGATCGAGCGCGAGCTCAAGGCGATGGACTGGGACGACCTGTTCGCCGACGCGCCGCCGCGCCCGGACCGCTCGTTCCGGCGCAAGCGCGATGACGACCTGTACCTCATCGGGGCGCGCGTCGGCTTCCGCGATGGGAGCCTGCATTTCCCGCTCGCCTTCATCCAGGGCCAGAAGTTCGACCTGCACCTCAACCGGCTCACCGCGCACGTGGCGGGCGTGAAGTATTTCGATCAGCTGCCGATTCCCTTCCACGCCGTCGCGACCGATATCGAGACCGGCCGCCAGGTGGTGCTGCGCTCGGGCAACCTGGCCCGGGCGATCCGCGCGAGCATGGCGGTGCCGGGCGGCTTCGCTCCGGTGGAGATCGACGGCCGGCTGCTGGTGGACGGCCTGGTCGCGGACAACGTGCCGATCACCGCCGTGCGCGCAATGGGCGCCGCGCGGGTGATCGCAGTCGACGTCGGCACGCCGCTGCTGTCGCGCAAGGAGATTACCAACGCAGCCGCGGTGCTGAGCCAGCTCTCCACGATTCTCAGCTGGCGCAACGTGGACGAGCAGATCGCAACCCTGGGGCCGCGCGACCTGCTGATCCGCCCGCCGCTGGGCGATCTGGGCACGGCTGATTTCGAGCGGGTGGCAGATGGCATCGCCATCGGCGAACGGGCTGCGCGGGAGGCGCGGGCGGCGCTCGCGACGTTTTCCGTATCCGAGGCCGAGTATGAGCGCCTGCGTCCGCGGCGCGAGCGGGCCGGCGCGCCGCCGGTGATCCACTTCGTGCGCATCGAGAACCGCTCGCGGCTCGGCGACGAGCTGATCCGCGCCCGGCTGACGCTCAAGGAAGGCGAGCCGCTCGACTCCGAGCGGCTGCGCGAAGACATCGGCCGGATCTACGGGCTCGACGTGTTCGAGACGGTGCGCTACGAGATCGTGCAGGAGGACGGCCGCACCGGCGTCGTGGTGCAGGCGACCGAGAAATCCTGGGGTCCCCAGTACCTGCAATTCGGCATTGAACTGACCGACAACTTCGAGGGTAGCAACGCGTACAACCTGGGGTTCTCGCTGCTGCGTACCGCCATCAACCCGCTTAACGGCGAGATCCGGCTCGGCGCGCAGGTCGGACAGGACCCGGGGATCTTCGGCGAGTGGCACCAGCCGCTCGACGCGTTGTCGCGCTACTTCACGAGCGTCAGAGCCTTCGCCGGGCACCAGAACTTCTCGCAGTTCAATGCCGATGGCGACGTCATCTCGGAGTTCAGAGTGCAAGGCGCGGGGCTCGATCTCGCGGCCGGCCGCGAATTCGGCACCTGGGGCGAGGCGCGCCTCGGTTACCGGTTTACCAGCGGCGACGTCGACGTGCGCGTCGGCGATCCGGGATTACAGACCGGCGACTTCGAGCTGGCGCAGATCTATGCGCGCCTCAGCCTGGACAAGTTCGACAACGCCTATTTCCCGCGCTCGGGCAACAAGGGCAGGGCCGAGTATTCGTGGGCGCGCGAGGATTTCGGCTCCGACAGCGACTTCGACCAGCTGAGCCTGCGTTTCTCGCAGGCCTTCTCCTGGAGACGCAACACGCTCGTCACGGCCGCGCGCTACGACACCACGCTCGACGGCACGGCGCCGATCGAGAGCCAGTTCCGCGCCGG
>DATADT010000106.1:0-9465 GCA_036258355.1 Burkholderiales bacterium | reverse complement strand
ACCGACTCGAGAACGAAGGCACGCAGCTCTGCGGCGAGCTGGCCGAGCCGCTTGCGCTCGAGCGCGCGCAGCTGCGCGGGATCGTCGATCGTCCGGAGAAGCTCGTAGCTCGCCGGTTCGCCGCCGTCGGCCGGCAGCTCGCGGCTGATCGCGGCCATCGCTAGAACTTTCTCAGAACGATGAAGTCGGCGAGCTCGCCGAGCCGGCGCGCCGGCGCGCCGATGCCCGAGAGCGCCGCGTGGGATTCCGCGCGCAGATCCTCCGCGAGGCCGCGCGCGCGTGCGACTCCCATCGCGGAGACGTAGGTCGGCTTCCCTTGCTTCGAGTCCTTGCCCGCCGTCTTGCCGAGCGTCGCCGTGCTCGCCTCGTGATCGAGCACGTCGTCGACCACCTGGAACGCCAGCCCGACCGCCTTGGCGTACTTGTCGAGCTTCTGCTTTTGGGCCTCGGACTGCGTTCCGCAGGCATTGCCGAGCAGCACGGCTGCCCGGATCAGCGCCCCGGTCTTGTGGATATGCATGAACTCGAGCTCCGGAAGGTCGAGCGCCTTGCCGGTCGCTTCGAGATCGATCTGCTGGCCACCCGCCATGCCCCGCGAGCCGGCGGCGAGCGCCAGCGTCTTCACCATCTCGAGCTGCAGGCGCGGGTCGTCGGCCAGGCGGTGCTCGGCGAGAAGCTGGAAGGCGAGCGACTGAAGTGCGTCGCCGACGAGAAGCGCAGTGGCTTCATCGTACTCGACGTGCACGGTGCGCTTGCCGCGGCGCAGGATGTCGTCATCCATGCAAGGGAGATCGTCGTGCACCAGCGAATAGGCATGGATCAGCTCGACCGCCGCGGCGGCGATCTCGAGCCGCTCCGGCGCGGCTCCGGAAACCTCGCCCGCGGCGAACGCGAGCAGCGGCCGCACGCGCTTGCCGCCCTCGAGCGTCGCGTAGCGCATCGCGTCGTGCAACCGCGCCGGCGCGACGTTCGCGGCGGGCAGAACGCGGGCGAGCACGGTCTCCATGCGCGCCTGGGCCCCGCCCACCCAGGCCTGGAACTCGCTGTCAAGAATCTTCATCGGGCTCGGCCGCAGCCGCGAGCGGCTTGAGAACCTCTCCTTCGAGAACCTTGACTTGCTGCTGGGCCGCCTCCAGCTTCTGCTGGCAGAAACGCGCAAGCTCGAGCCCGCGCTTGTGCGTGGCGAGCGCCTGCTCGAGCGAAAGCTCGCCGCTTTCCATGCGGGCGACGATTTTTTCGAGCTCGGCAAGCGCCTTTTCGAAGTCGAGCTGAGCGCGCTCGCCTGAAGGGTTGCTCATCGTTTGCTAAAATACTGTTTTTCTAAGGGCTTTACAACGCATGGCGGACGTTTCCCAGATCAAGCAACTCACCCCGCCGAGCTGCCAGCTCCCGGTGTCGTGGTACTTCGACCCGGAGATCTTCGAAGCGGAAAAGCGGCTTCTGTTTCAGGCCGGGCCGAACTACGTCGGCCATGAGCTGATGGTACCCAACGCGGGCGACTGGCACACGCTCGCGTGGATGGACCACGCCAAGGTGCTCGTGCGAAACGCGGGCGGCATCGAGCTCCTCTCGAACGTCTGCCGCCACCGCCAGGCGATCATGCTGCAAGGCCGCGGCAATGCGGAGAACATCGTGTGCCCGGTGCATCGCTGGACCTACGACATGAAGGGCGAGCTGCTCGGAGCCCCGCGATTCGCCGACCAGCCTTGCGTGAAACTCGCCTCCACGCCGCTGAAGCGCTGGAACGGCTTGCTCTTCGCGGGATCGCGCGAGCCGGCGGCCGATCTGGCAAAGCTCACCACGCTCGCGGACTGGGACTTCAGCGGCTACGTGCTCGACTCGGCGCGCATCGACGACTACGACGTCAACTGGAAGACGTTCATCGAGACCTACCAGGAGGTCTACCACGTAGACCTGGTCCATCCCGGGCTCGGCAACTTCGCCGACTGCGAGAACTTCTCGGTGGATTACGGCGCCGAGTACTCCGTCCAGATCGTGCCCGCCAAAGCAGGGCTCGCGCGTCCGGGAACGCCCGGCTACAAGCGCTGGCACGAGGTCTGCCTGAAATACCTCGACGGCGGAGCGCCGAAGTACGGAGCGCTGTGGATGACCTACTATCCTGGCCTGATGCTCGAGTGGTATCCCAATGTGCTGGTGATCTCGCACCTTGTCCCGCGCTCGCCGACGCGCACCACGAACGTAGTCGAGTTCTACTACCCCGAGGAGATCGCGCTCTTCGAGCGCGAGTTCATCGAGGCGCAGCAGGCGGCCTACGTCGAGACCGCGATCGAGGACAACGAGATCTGCCTGCGCCTTGACCGCGGGCGCCGGGCCCTCTACGAGCAAGGCCTCGACGACGCCGGTCCGTACCATTCGCCGATGGAGGACCCGGAGGTGCATTTCCATGAATGGCTCCACGCTCGTCTCGACCGGTGAGCTAGCGGCCAACCTCAGCAAGTGGCGCGTCTTCGACTGCCGCCACGACCTCGCGAACCCCAAGCTAGGCGAGCAGCAGTACCGCGAAGCCCACATTCCCGGGGCGCTGTTCGCGCACCTCGACCGCGATTTGTCCGGGCGCAAGACCGGCACGAACGGCCGCCATCCCTTGCCCGACCCGCAGGACTTCGAGAAGTGGCTGGAAAAAACCGGATTGACGCCGCACGACCAGGCCGTCTGCTACGACGGTGGACCGGGTGCGATGGCGGCGCGCCTGTGGTGGATGCTGCGCTGGATCGGGCACGAAAGAAGTGCGGTCCTGGACGGCGGTTTCGCGAAATGGACGAAAGAGGCCCGGCCAGTCACCGTCGACGTGCCGCTTTTCACTTCCTTCAACTATCCGATACGCCTTAAGGGCGATGCCGCAGTCGACGTGCGTGCGGTCGAAGCAGGGCTGGGCAAGTCGCTGCTCGTCGATGCGCGCGCGCCGGTGCGCTACCGAGGCGAGCAGGAACCGATAGATCCGGTCGCCGGCCGAATCAAAGGCGCGAAGAACCGCTTCAACATGAATAACGTTTCAGCCCAGGGAACGTTCAAATCTCCGGACGAGTTGAAGAAGGAATTTCAATCCGTCCTGCAGGGTCGTTCCCCGAGCGAAGTCATTCACTACTGCGGCTCTGGCGTGGCCGCGTGCCACAACCTGCTAGCCATGGAGCTCGCCGGCCTCAAGGGCGGCAAGCTCTATGCGGGCTCGTGGAGCGAGTGGAGCGCCGACCCTAAGCGGCCGCAGGACCGCGGCTAGCCACCGCGACGGATTTCATCAATGAACGATGACGGCAACGTCCCTCACGTTCATTGCCCATCCTGAAGATTGTCGTCGATTCCCGACGACTCGCACGTCGCGCCGGAAGATGTATCGTTGCCACAACGCCGGACGCCCGTTTGCGTTGAACCGATGGGGAGCCGGCGCGTACGCTTATTGCCTTCGTCATGATGCCTTCTGATATGGCCGTCGATCCAATGGCGACGCAAGCGAACAAGCTTGGACGCTACGAAGTTCTCCACGAGCTAGGACGCGGCGCGATGGGCGTGGTCCACGCGGCGCGCGATCGGTCCACGCGCGCGGTCGTTGCGTTGAAGACCCTCGATCCCGCGTTATTTAACGAGCCGAACCTCAACTTTGCCGAGTTCTTCCGGAAGGACGCGCGCTCGGCCGAGCGCCTGAAGCACCGCAATATCGTGAAGATCCACGACGCTGGTGAAGCCGGCGGCACTGCGTATGTCGCGATGGAGCTGCTCGAGGGCGAGAGCCTGCGCAAGATCCTCGACGACGGGCCGCTCTCGATCTCGCGCGCGATCCGGATCGCCGATGAGGTCGCCTGCGGGCTCGCGTATGCCCATGAAGCAGGAGTGGTGCACCGGGGCATCAAGCCGTCGAACATCATTGTCTTGCGCTCGGGCGGCGTGAAGATCAGCGATTTCGGCATCGGGCACCTCGGTGAGGCAGCGATACTTTCTGGACTCTGGGCCGGCTGTCTGAGCTGCATGTCCCCCGAGCAGGTGCGCGGCGACCCGGTCGACGGTCGGTCCGACATCTTCTCGCTCGGCGCCGTGTTCTACGAGATGCTCACTCGCCGGCCACCCTTCAAGGGCGACTCACCGAACGAAATCATCGAGAAAATTCTTCATGCCGAGCTGCCGCCGCCGAGCGAGGTGAACCCGCACGTTCCACGCGCACTCGACCGGATTGTTCTCAGCATGCTCGCCGGGCATCCGGGCGACCGGGTGCCCGACGCGCGGATCCTGCTCCGCGACTTGCAGCGCCTCGAGGAAAAGCTCGGGCTGGGACCGGGCACGACCGCCGACGCCGAAGAACCGGCTGCAACGGAGCCGGCAGCGCCCCAACCGCCACCCGAACGCGAACCCGGGCTGCGGACGCCCAACCCGAACCGATTCCGCGGGCGTGCGCCAATGCAGGATGCCCCCCGGCACGATCAAGCGTTCGACGAGCGCGAGGCGATGTCCATAATGGAGCGCGAATTCGAGCCGGAACGGTCCTTGGGATCGCGGCCTGCAATCTTCGCGGCGCTCGCCCTCGTGCTGGCCGTGCTCGCTATTGGACTTACCGTCGTCTGGTATTACTCGTCAGGCCCCACCGAACGACGCATCGCTGCGAGTGGTATGCAACAAGCGCCGGCGACAGCGCCCGCGCCGTCCCGCCCAACCGCGCCACCGCCTATGGCCGAGGCGCCCAACGAACCCGCGACTGCGCCCGCTGCGCCGCAGGCATCGCCGCCGCGCGCAGTGGGCGATGCCGGAGCGGAGCAAGAGTCGTTAGGCATCGTGTCCGCGCCGAAGCCGATGCCGCCGAAACCGCTCGCGGCGGAGCCCAGTCCACCGGCGCAAACTGAGAGGGCCGGCGCGCCTGAGCAACCGGCAGCAGCCGGCACTGCGCCGGCGCAGGAGGTCCCGCGCGCGACGCAACCGACAGCGAACGTTCCGGCGCGGCAGCCTGGCGGCACGGCGACGCTCATCATCGCGGTATCGCCGCAAGGCGAGATCTACATCGATGGCAAGCACTACGGCACGACACCGCCGATCACGACGCTCGATCTCGAGCCGGGAATGCATAGCATCGAGGTTCGCAGCGGGTCGCGGAAGCCGTATCTCACCTACATGACGGTTCAGGCTGGTGACGTGCGGCGCATCCGACACGACTTCGGCGCAAAGCCGAGCCGTCCACCTACCTGAAGGCACGGCAGCGAAGATTTCCGCTGGCACGATTGACTGGCGCGCCCGGCAGGCCTATTGGGCGTGCTTTTGAAATCCCCTTCGGACCCATGCCGTCACCAGGCCCGCGCCGTACACCAGTGCACTCGGTACCAATACGACTAGAAGATAGGCACCGAGCCATATAGCTTGATGTTTGCGCAGCTCGTTAAGCTCACGCTCCCACCCAGCTAAGGTCACCTCTAAACGATTTCCGGGCTCTTGAATTCCTGCGGCTAACCCTCTCGCGAGCGACCTTACGTGCTCGTCAGACAGATTACGGACTACCATCTTCATACTCTCGTAATCGTTCCACAAAGGAGTCCGAATAAATCCGTATCTTGTGTACAGCGCGATATCGCTTCTGACCATCCTCGCTCGCGTCTGATCTATCTTGTCTCTAGTGGGGAATGGGTCCTTCAAGTAGAAAATGGGCCCCGACAACGCCCAGACCGCGGTTGCAGCAACCCATAACTTTTGCCAGTCGTTCAGGCGCATTGGCCTCTCACTTCCAAAGCGCCGAGAATTGCCGTTGCATGTCGCCCCTCCCCGAGGGTAGCCGGCTTCAGTGTACGCCGAGGAAGCCTTGCTTCGGCGGGGCTTTTCATTCTTGGGATGTCAGTCCGCTGCGAAGAGCGCGTAGAGCACCTCGTGCTCCATGCCGCCGATTCTTATCTTGCGCTCGTCGAAATCAACGCCCACGCCATTGAGATAAAGGGCGCCCGCTTCTTTTCTGTTAGGCTGATTGACGATGGCTGCGGGTTGGGTGATCGCAGGCGTTGTCTTAGGCTTCCTCCTCGGAGAGGGGTCCAGGTTGCTGCGCGAGCTGCACCAGCGCCGCGCCTGTTGGGCCGTGATTCGTGCGGCGATGATTCACTGGCGTTCTGCCTCCGAAGAGTTCCTCGCAGACCCTCAGCCAGTCCTCGCGCCTCTCGGTCGGCTACCACTAGACGGTTACGAAGATGCCTTTAAGCAATTGCTGGCGGCAGGCGAGCTCTCGGAGGGCGATCAGATGGCGCTCTACGAGCACCTCGCTTTTGCACAGCAGTTCAATGCAGCGCTGGACCTGGCCGTCGCTGCGCTGGGCGACGATCGCCGACTCCATGATGAATACGGCCGGGCCCGACTCAAGGCCGAGAGGCTCTCCGGTGAGCACGCGGTGCACCGCGTCGCGTTCGCCGTCGTAGAGGAGGCGCTCAGGGAGTCCTACGTTCGGCGCGCCATGCGTCTTTACAGCGGTCGACCGTCCGGCGGTCAAGCCTAGTCTCGCCCTTGCCGCGCGTCGTTGCCTTAGCAATAGGGCGGCGGCGGTTGGGCTTGCCGCTCGCTCTCCAAATCCCGAGGCCTACGAATCCCTAGTGGTGCTGGAGGCTTGAACGCTTACGGGACGCCGATTATCACGGCGTTCGCCTCGTAGATCGAGGTACCGATGGGCACGGAAGTCTGCCCGTGACCCTCCTACAGCGTCTAGCGAAGTCCGAAAAACGATAAGACGGCGATGACGATAACGACCAGGCCGACGATGTAGATGATGTTGTTCATAAGATGACCTTCGCGGGGAATTAACGGTGTGGTTGCCCAGGACAGCAAATGTTAGGCCACGCCGCGTTACAAGCAGCGCAGGGGATGGTCCTAACGGCCTAGGTCGGACAAAGCCTGACAGACAAACACGCGAGCGGCCTGATAAGGTGATTCCAGTAGTCCCTCTTCTGAGTTAGGTCTTTAGGCCCGACCGCCTCCGGTTGTCGGGCTTTTTTCCTGCTTGTCCTGAAGGAGACGCGGTTGCGAGAAACCGCACAGGTGCTCCTAGGCGTGCCTGCTAGGCTTTCTTCGCAGGCACACCCTCCGTGTATCTGCAGAAGGGCCCGGAAGCTATCCTGAGCGCTTCCGGGCCCTTCTTCTTTTCCATGGCACGGCGCGAGACAAACGCCACAGCCTGCTCCGAGGCGTGCTTGCTAAGGTCTCCTCGCAGTTACACCTCCGCGTGTATCTGTACTAGGGCCCGGTGGCTTTCCTGACAGCCTGACCGGGCCCTTTTTATGTCACGAGCTCCTTACCGGGTCGCGCGCCTGATGGTGGTCCGGGGCCATCTCGAGGCAGCGCACGTCCTAGGCGATTGCGGCGAGCCAGCACGGCATTCCGTGGGAGGTGCGAGTGCTGTTAGCCGGTGTTAGCCCGCAGGTAGTTTCTCAGGACCGGGAAACGGGTGTTCCCCTATGAAAATCTGGCGCGCCCGGCAGGATTTGAACCCACGACCCCCTGGGATCGCATTACGAGCGAAGAGCAACCCTTCGGACCCGGCTACCGTGGCCTTACTCCGGGTGCGGGCCCGCTCGGGCTTTGGCGCAACACCTTGCCTGCAACTTGGGCAAGAGCAACCAGCTTACGGTTCGGCATAGTCGCGTCGCCGTGTATCCATTGGTCAAGCGAGGACGCTGGAACGCCCAGTTGTCTAGCCAATTCTTCCCGCCCGATTCGTCCCACCACCTTGCGGAGGAGCAGCTGCTGGTGCGTTTCAGACAAGCGCGCGGCCAATCTAGATCACGTGGTAAACGACCCCGGCGCGCAGAACGCCAGGCAGGCCGGGGCCGTGCGCCAGGCGCGCCTCCGTCCTGAAAAGGGGGGAAACGGGAGCGCCGCAGGCGCGTCGTTTGCGACGCAAGCGGCGTGCCCGCTCGCGCTAGAGCGAAAGAGGTCGCGCTTCGGCTTTCAGCTCGAGGATCCGGAGAAAGACGTCGGTCGCGGGACGGCTCTCCCCCGCGAGCCAACGGTCGAGATCCTCGATGCTGACGTTGAGGTACAGAGCGAGTTGCGTGCAGCCGTAGTGGTCGATCACGTCGGTGATGGTTCGTGCGTAGAGATTCCTGTGGGTCATGTTCGGCCCTTGCCCGCGGATCGTGGGGGATGCGGAGGCCGCCGTCTATCGCGCGCGTATGACACAGGCGCGCGCGCCAATAGCGCAGAGCAGCGCCAGGCGGAACCCCGAAAGCTACTTCGTGTACGACGCGACCAATTTCAGCAGCACCTTGGGGTCGCAGGGCTTGATGAGGTAGTAGTCGAACCCGCTCCCTTCTGCAAGGATCGCGACTGCACCCCTGGTGTACGTCCCGCTGATGGCGATAAGCATGGGGCGGTTGCCGGTTCTGTACTGGCGAACTTCTCGGGCAGCAGCCCATCCGTCTCTACCCGGCATCGCTATGTCCAAGATTATTACGTCGGGGTCGAAGTCGCCAACGTCCGCGATGATGGTGGCAGCGCTGTAGATGCCCTTAGCTTCGTACCCCTCAGTGTCGAGCAGGACCAGCAGGGATTCCACCATATCCTTGTTGTCGTCCACAACCAGAACACGGGTGCGGTGGGGCATGGCGAAGATTCTATCTACGCTGTTAAACCTCGTGCGACTTGCTGGCCCGTGGGATTTATCCGCGGGTCCTCTCGATGGCGCGCCCTACCGCGGGGCTCGCCACCGCGAGGGTTCGCTAGGGTTGATCGATTTTCGTTCGCTTTCACTTTCGGCACTTAAGGGGCCGCAATGCTGCGAAATACAGTCGAGGGCGCAAATAAGCGATCGAACGAGACCGGCACCGGCGGAAGGATAGACGCTACCGCGCCTGAAATATGCGTAACTGCGCGCGCTCGGAAGCGCTGCGTATTCGCGAGCTACAGCATACAAGGGGGCGTAATGGTATTCGCTGACTTGGATGGCGACGCAAGCGTAACGCCAGGGCGTGCCGTAAACGTGAGAATGTCTTAAAGGCTGCCCGCCCGGACTTTTCGAACGATGAAACCACTAGACCCGAAGCGCCCTTGGGCGTGCTTTGGCGGGTTGGTTAACGCGCGGATTCGGAAGGACGCATGTTTCGCAGCAGATATCGTTGGACACCGCGCAGGTGCCTTCTGATGAACCGCCCCGCCGATTTCGACGAATCGATGATGAAGGGCATGGGATCATGACGGCTGAAATAGGCCGCCGCTCTGATTCGGCCTGAATCGCGTAGCAATGCGCGGAGACGCCACTGCGTCCATAACCCCTGTTCGCGGACCGTTGCGAAGAACGCGCTGAGCCAGATCCACGCGACGCCGTCAGGATATGCCTTCGCGACTGTCGGCGGCTGCGCGGTGAATACGCGAAAGAGTGCTGCCGGAAGGTCGATGCCGACCGCTGCCGACAGACTGGTGGCGCGCACGACGCGAGGATCGACCTTGATGAGCTTCAGGGCACCGGTGTTCGCATCGCGACGGAACTCGACTGTCGCGATC
>DATADT010000105.1:0-13195 GCA_036258355.1 Burkholderiales bacterium | reverse complement strand
TACAAGACGCTCGGCGACTTCGTGAACGCCGCCAAGCAGAAGCCGGGCGAGCTCAAGCAGTCGGGCGGGTCGGTCACGAGCCGCGACAACGTCGTGCGCCAGCAGCTGCAGAAGGTGAGCGGCGCGCGCTGGCAGTTCATCTCCTTCCCCGGCGGCGGCGAGCGCATCGCGGCGCTTCTCGGCGGGCACGTGAACATGATGGTGATCGAGCCCGCCGAGGCCGGCGAGCACATCCGCGCCGGCAACATGCGCGTGCTCGCGCAGGTAACCGATAAGCGCCTGCCAGCGTTCCCCGACGCGCCGACCCTCAAGGAAGCGGGCTTCAACGTCACGCCGGTGCCGCAGGTGCGCGGCATCGTCGCGCCACCCGGAATCCCGCGCGAGAACGTGGCGTACTGGGAAGGCGTGTTCAGGAAGCTCACGCAGACCGAGTCGTGGAAGAAATTCCTCTCCGACAACCAGTTCGAGGACGGCTTCCAGGGCGCCGCCGACCTGGTGAAGTTCTACGACCAGTTCTCGCTCCAGATGCGCGACATCCTGCAGGAGGCAGGTATTAAGGTCGTACGCTAGGGCCGAAGCCGCAGTTTCATATCACTCTATCCAATGCTGCGCCGCGTTCGAGAAAAAAGTCTCGAACGCGGTGCCAGATCTGTCGCGTCCGAACGCATTTATTCACGTGAAGAATTTCTTCTAAGAGCTAGAGTTCAAACGCTTTCTTGAAAGCGGGGGCGCCGGCCGGTGTGACCGGCAGAGAAGTTCGAACAAGCGGCGTGAGCTCCCGAGCACTAACAAGGTTGCTGACTCGGAGAAGAAGGGGGAGCTCCCCGTGAGCAGCGTGGCGGCAGGCGCGGTCAAGGTGCTGGTCATCGACGACAGCAACACCATTCGTCGCAGCGCCGAGCTCTTTCTGCGCCAGGCCGGCTACGAGGTCATCCTCGCCGAGGACGGCTTCGACGCCCTCGCCAAGATCAGCGATCACCAGCCGCAGGTCATCTTCGTCGACATCATGATGCCCAGGCTCGACGGGTATCAGACCTGCGCGCTCATCAAGCAGCACCCGCAGCTCAAATCGACGCCGGTGATCATGCTGTCGAGCAAGGACGGCGTGTTCGACCGCGCGCGCGGCCGCCTTGCCGGCTCCGACCGCTATCTCACCAAGCCCTTCACCAAGGAAGCGCTGGTCGAGGCAGTAGTGCAGCACCTGAGAACCGCGAGCGTCTCCTCCTAGAAAGGCAAAACGCAATGCCCATCAAGAGCATTCTCATCGTCGACGACTCCGCGACCGACCGCCAGTTCCTGAGCGACCTGCTCGCGAAGAACGGCTACAACGTTACGACGGCGCAGAACGCGGAAGAGGCGTTCGCCAAGGCGAAGCAGCTGCGTCCGGACCTTGTCCTGATGGACATCGTCATGCCGGGTCAGAACGGCTTCCAGGCGACGCGCGCCCTGGCGAAGGACGAGGCGACGAAGCAGATCCCGATCATCATCTGCACGAGCAAGGGCCAGGAGACCGACAAGGCCTGGGGCATCAAGCAGGGCGCGCGCGACTACATCGTCAAGCCGGTGAGCGGCCCGGAGCTGCTCGCCAAGATCTCGGCGCTCGGCTGATGGCCCAGAAGATCTCTCTCCGGGACTACCAGCGCGAGCTTGCGGAGCGGCTGCGCAATGCCGACAGCGCGCGCGCCGCGTCCAAGCTCGGCGTACAGGTCGGCGAGCAGAACTGGCTCATCGATCTTGCTGAAGCGGGCGAGGTGATGCCGGTGCCGGCGATCACTCCAGTGCCGCTCACGCGACCCTGGTTCAAGGGCGTCGCAAACGTGCGCGGCAACCTGTACAGCGTGGTCGACTTCGCCGAGTTCCTCGGCACCGGCGTCTCGCGCGCCGGCGAGCAGGCCCGCCTCGTGCTCCTCGGCGAGCGCTTCCGCAGCGCCGCTGCGCTGCTCGTCGACCGCTCGCTCGGGCTGCGCAACCCGGCTCAGCTGCGCGCGCGTGAGCCCGAGCCAGGCGCCGCTTCCTGGCTGCGCGCCGAGTACGAGGACGAGGTCGGTGCCCGCTGGAGCGAGCTCGACGTCGTCGCGCTCGTGGGCGATACCGGATTTCTTGCCGTTGGGAACTAGGAGGACAAACATGCTCCGCACCGCTGCTTTCATTCTCACCCTTGCCGCGCTCCTGCCGCGCCCGGCACATGCCGAGAACGGCGTCTTCCCCGAACGCATCGTGCTCGGCCAGGCGGCCGTATTCACGGGCCCGGCGGCTCAGCTCGGCATCCAGATGCGCAACGGCATCAAGGCGTACCTCGACCACGTGAACTCGAAAGGTGGGGTGCACGGCCGCAGGCTCGAGCTCGTCATCGAGGACGACCGCTACGAGCAGGCGATAGCGCCCAGCGCGAGCAAGAAACTGATCGATGAGCACCGCGTGTTCGCGCTGCTCGGCTATGTCGGAACGCCGACCGGGGTCGCGCACCTCCCGGTGGTGACACAGGCGAAGGTGCCGCTCGTCGGCATGTTCACGGGCGCCGAAGTGCTGCGCGTGCCGTTCAACCGCTACGTGTTCCATGTGCGCGCGAGCTACTACGACGAGACCGAGAAGATCGTCGAGCAGGTGCTCTCCACCGGCGGGCAGAAGATCTCGGTGTTCTACCAGGATGACGCGTACGGCGAGGCCGGGCGCAAGGGCACGGAGCTCGCGCTCGAGCGGCGCAGGATGAAGATCCATTCGACCGGCACGGTAGAGCGCAATACGGTCAAGGTGGAGCAGGCGGCGAAAACGATCCACGCCTCGCAGCCCGACGCGGTCGTCATGGTGAGCGCGTACACCTCCATCGCCGCGTTCGTGCGCGAGATGCAGAAGCTCAGCAGCGGGGCCACCTTCTACAACGTGTCATTCGTCGGCAGCAAGGCGCTCGCCGATGCGCTCGGCAAGGACGGCGTCGGCGTCGCGATCTCGCAGGTGGTGCCGTTCCCGTGGGGCACCGCGGTGCCGGTGGTCAAGGAATACCAGCAGCTCGCCAAGAAAGCCGGCTTCACGGACTACAACTTCAGCGCGCTCGAGGGCTACCTGACCGCCAAGGTCATGGTCGAGGGGCTGCGCCGCGCGGGCAAGAACCCGACGCGCGAGGGCCTGGTCGACGCGCTCGAAAAGATGAGCGACGTCGACCTGGGCGGCTTCTTCATCAGCTATTCGCCGAACAACCGCGCCGGCTCCAAGTTCGTCGACCTCACCATCATTTCCCGAGACGGCAAATTCCTGCGCTAGCACGAGGAATATATGAGAATAGAGATCCGTAGCAACACCCCTACCCGCGGTCGCCGGCTCCAGGTACTGATCGCGATCCTCGTCGTGCTGCTCCTCGCGGACGGCGCCCTGGTGCTGCGCGACGCGCGCCAGGCGACCTTCGGCACCCTCTACATCGCGACGGTCGGCAAGATCCGCATGCTGTCGCAGCGCCTGGCGAAAGCGGCGCAGCAGGCGTCCCAGGGCAACGTCGAGGCGTTCAAGCAGCTGCGCGAGAGCCGCGACGCCTTCGCGGCGCAGATGAGCCTGCTTTTGAACGGCGGACAGGTCGCGGGCGAGGATCTGCCGGCGACGTCATCCGAAACCCGCCCGGTGCTCGACGCGCTGGACTCGCAATGGAAGAAGAACGAGCGCAACGCGGCGCTGGTGATTGCCGAGCAGGCGAACCTGCTCAACCTCGGGCGTGCGGTGCGCGGGATCAACGAGCGCAACCCCGTGCTGCAGGAGCTCGCCGACGAGACTGCTGCGCTCAGCGTGCAGACCGGCGGCTCGGCGCGGCAGAACGCCTACGCCGCACAGCTCATGATGCTCACGCAGCGCATGGCGAAGAACGCCAATGCCATGCTGGCCGAGGCGGTGATTGACCCCGAGGTGTCGTTCCTGCTTGGCAAGGACACCAACGGCTTCCGCGACATCCTGCAGGGCCTGCTCCAGGGGAGCGAGGCCCTGCGCATCCAGCGCGTGTCCGACCCGGAGCTGCGCGGCAAGCTGGGCGAGATGGAAGCGGCGTTCAAGGAGTACCAGGCGGCGGTGGCGAGCATCCTCGGCAACCAGCAGCGGCTGGTGAGCGCCAAGCGCGCGAGCTTCGAGCTGTTCAAGGACAGCGAAGCGCTCCTCGGCGCCGCCGAGAACCTGAACAGCGCCTATGAGGTGGAGCTCGGCGCACGGCGCGTCAACTTTTTTGCGATGGGCGTCGTGTCGTTCCTCGCGTTCATCGTCCTCCTGCTGATCGGCAACACCTTCCTCGGCGACACCCGCCGCCGGGCCGATGAGAACGAGCGGCAGAACCGCGAGAACCAGGTGGCCATTCAGCGCCTGCTCGACGAGATCAGCAACCTGGCGAATGGCGACCTGACGGTGCGGGCCCAGGTGACCGAGCACATGACCGGCGCGATTGCCGACTCGATCAACTACACCATCGACGAGCTGCGCCGGCTGGTGGCGGGCATCAACAACGCCTCGCAGCAGGTGACGAGCGCCACGCAGGAGGCGGAGACGGTGACCGGCAAGCTGCTCCAGGCGGCGGGCAAGCAGGCTGCCGAGATCCAGGGCGCGGGCCGGTCGGTCGCGCAGATGGCGCAGTCGATGGTTGAGGTATCGAAGAAGGCGAACGAATCGTCCAAGGTCGCGGAGAGCTCGCTGTACGCCGCGCAGAAGGGCGCCGAGGCCGTGCAGAACGCGATCCGCGGCATGAACGACATCCGGGTGCAAATCCAGGAGACGTCCAAGCGCATCAAGCGCCTGGGCGAGAGCTCGCAGGAAATCGGCGAGATCGTGCAGCTCATCTCGGACATTACCGAGCAGACCAACGTGCTCGCGCTGAACGCGGCGATCCAGGCCGCTTCCGCGGGCGAGGCGGGGCGCGGCTTCACCGTCGTGGCGGAGGAGGTGCAGCGCCTCGCCGAGCGCTCGGCCGAGGCGACCAAGCACATCGGCGCGATCGTCAAGAGCATTCAGCGCGACACGCTGGAGGCCGTCGACGCGATGGAGCGCAGCACCCAGGGCGTGGTGCAGGGGACGAAGACCGCCGACCAGGCCGAGCAGGCGCTACGCGAGATCGGCGCGGTCTCGACGCAGCTCGCCGAGCTGATCGAATCGATCTCGCAGGCGACGCAGCAACAGGCGGCTTCGGCAAGCCGGGTGGCGGCCAACATGAAGGTCATTCTCGGCATTACCCAGCTCACCACCGACGGCACCAAGCAGACGGCAAGCTCGGCCGCCAGGCTGACGGCGCTTGCTGACGGCCTGAAGAGCTCGGTGGCCGGATTCAAGCTCGCTGCATGATGACGGACACGACCGTCCTGTCGTGGATCAACGCGGAGGTCGAGCGGGCGCTGACGCTCGTTCAGGAATCGATCTCGAAGTTTTCCGCCGCACCCGAGAACGAGGCCGTGCTCAAGGCGTGCCCCGAGCACCTGCACCAGGTGAGCGGAGCGCTGCGCATGGTGGGCCTCAGCGGCGCGACCCGGGTGTGCGAGGCGATCGAGACTAGCTTCAGCGGCATGGACGGGGCGCGGCCGACGCCGGCCGCGATGGGGGTGATCGACCGGGCGGTGGTGGCGCTCAAGAATTTCGTCGGCGAGCTCGCGCGCGGGCATGCCGACGTGCCGCTGCGCCTGTTTGCGGTCTATCGCGACGTCTCCGGATTGCTCGGCAAGACGGCGGTCTCCGAGAAAGACCTCTTCTTCCCTGACCTCAGCCTGAGGGCGCCCGCGCACGCGAGCCCCAGGACCCTGGCGCAGGAAGAGCGCACGGCGTCCCTGCAGGCCGAGCGCACGCGATTCCAGCGCGGACTGCTCGCCTGGCTGCGCGGCGCGCCCGCCGGTCTCGCGGAGATGCGCCAGACGCTGGACGCGTTGCACCAGGTCGCGACCGAGCTGCCCGAGCCGCGCGCGCTGTGGTGGGCGGCGGGCGCGCTGGTCGATGCGCTGGAGAGCGATGACGCGCAGGATGCGGAGTGGCTCACCGCCGCCAAGGTGGTGTTCAACCGCATCGATTTCCAGATCCGCGACCTCGCGGCCGGGACGGCGAAGCCGGGTGATCCGCTGCTGCGCGAAGTGCTGTATTCGCTCGCACGGCGCGAGACGGTGACGCCGCGCATCAAGGAAGTGAAGCACCTCTACCAGCTCGACACGCTGTTCCCGCCGCCGCAAACGAGCGCCGCGGTCCTCGAGTTCGACGCCGAGCGGCTCGAAGCCGCGCTCTTCGACATGCATTCTCGCCTCGCGGCGCTGAAGCGCGCGTGGGAACAGTACGTGGCCGGCGAGCGCGACAAGGCGCGCGTGTTCCGCGAGCGCGTCGCCGACTTCAAGGCGCGAACCAAGGATCTCGGCAACGAGCACCTGATCAAGCTGCTCGATGCGATCGCGCTCGTCGCGGCCAAGCTGCCCGACCCCTATCCTCGCGACAAGCAGGCGATGGTCATCGAGATGGCCTCGGCGTTCCTGCTCGTCGAGAACATCATCGACCGTTTCAGCAGCCCGGCGGACGATCTCGAGCTCCAGATCGTCATCATGGGCGGATGGCTGCTCGACGCGGCCAACGGCAAGTCGAACGGCGAGCCGCCCGCCGGCCTGCGCCCCGATCTCACCGAGCGGATCGGCGCGCTGCAACTGCGGGCACAGGTCGCCAAGGAAATCCTGGCGAACCTGCAGCATGTCGAGCGGGTCATCGATGCCTTTGCCCGCGACCCGGCCAAGCGCCCGGCGCTCGCCGAGCTGCGGCCCTATCTGCGGCAGATGCACGGAGCGCTGTCGGTGCTCGGCTTTCCGGGCCCGGCGCAGGCCGTGTTCGTGTGCGAGGCCCTGATCAAGGAGCAGGCGAGCGGCGAAGGCGCGGCGGACGACGTCGACTGGATCGCCGAAGGCCTGAGTAGCGTCGGATTCTTCCTCGAGCCGTGCCGGCATGGCCGGGAGCCCGGCGAGGAAGCGATTGCGCTCTTCTTCCGGCGCTACGAGAAGCGCAATCTGCCGCAGACGCCAGACAGCACCCTGCGGCTGGAGTTTCCCTCGACGCCGGCCACGGCCGCGCCCGTTCCGCGGTCGCCCCCGGCGCGCGCCGGAGTCGACGTGGAGCTCCTTCAGGTCTTCCTGGACGAGGCGGAAGAGGTCCTCGAGACCATCACGCGCAGGCTGCCAGAATGCCGCGAGAAGCCCGACGACCAGGAAGCGCTGACGACGGTGCGGCGCGTCTTCCATACGCTGAAGGGAAGCGGCCGGATGGTCGGCCTGATGGACCTCGGGGAGGCGGCTTGGCAGGTCGAGCAGGTTCTGAACGGCTGGCTCGAGCAGAAGCGCGCGGTCAACGCGCCGCTACTCGAGCTCATCGAGGCGGCCGCTGGCGCGTTCGCCGAATGGATCGGGAAGCTGCGCGGGCCCGGCCTTGACGGGCTCGTCGACGACAGCAAGATCGTCGACCTCGCCGCGCGGGCGAAAGCGGCTCAATCCGAAGCGGAAGTCCCTCCGACCGTCACGGTCGGAACGGTCAACGTGCCGCGCGCGCTCTACGACATCTATACGAAGGAAGCTGCCGAGCACGTGAAGGTGTTGCAAGCCGAATGCGCGAAGTGGCGCGAAGCGTTGCCGGCCGAGGCTTCGCAGGATTTCATGCGCGCGGCGCATACCCTGGCGAGCACGTCGCGAACCGCTGGTTTCACCCCGCTCGCCGATGTCGCTGGGGCGCTCGAGCAATGGACCGAGTTCGCCAAAGAAACGGCCAACGCAGCGGACGCGGAGACGGTCAAGAGCGCCGTCGCGGATCTGGCCAAAATGGTGGAAGCCGTAAGCAAGGTGGACGCGCCGAGGACTGACGGCATGCCCCTTGAGTCCCTGCGAGCGCTCATTACGCGCCTGCAGGCGGCGAGGCTCGCTGCGCACCACCGGCCGGCGCCCTCGCCGGCGCCGCCCGACGGGCGCGAAAAGCGCCGCATGCGCGACGACATCGACGAGCAGCTGCTGCCGGTCTTCATCGACGAAGCGCAGCAGCTTGTCCCCGAGATCGGCTCGGATCTGCGCGACTGGAAGGCGAACCCCGCGGACACCAAGGTCTCGCAGTCGCTGCGCCGCTCGCTTCACACGCTAAAGGGCAGCGCGCGCATGGCGGGCGCCATCCGCCTGGGCGAGCTCTGCCACCTGATGGAAAGCCGGATCGAAGCGGCGCTCGAGTCGGGTGAGTTCGCGCCGGAGCTCTTCCAGGAGCTGGAAGAGCGCATGGACCGCCTGGGCGCGGACGTCGAGCGCATGCGCGCGCCCCTCGCCGCGGCGCCGGTCGTGGCCGAAGCGAAGGTCGAAGCGCCGCTCCCGAGCCCCGCGGCAATGCTGCGCGTCAACGCCGACACGCTCGATCACCTGATCAACGAGGCGGGCGAGATCGCGATCGCCCGCACGCGCGTGGAAGCGGAGCTTCGTGCCATAAGGCAGTCGCTCGCCGACCTCTCCGAAAGCGCCGCGCGGCTGCGCAACCAGCTGCGCGAGGTCGAAGTCCAGGCCGACAGCCAGATGCAGTCGCGCCTCTCGATGATGGACGAGAAGAAGAGCGACTTCGACCCGCTGGAATTCGACCGCTACACGCGGCTGCAGGAGCTCACGCGGCTCATGGCCGAGAGCCTGAACGACGTGCTGTCGATCCAGCAGGGATTGCACAAGTACATCGGCGATACCGACGCGGCCCTCGCGCACCAGGCGCGTATCAGCCGCGAAGTGCAGCAGGACCTGATGCATGTGCGCGCCGTGCCGTTCGCCAACCTGAGCGAGCGGCTTTACCGGATCGTGCGCCAGATCGCGCGCGAGCTCGACAAGAAGGCCGAGCTCGAGATCTCCGGCGCCGAGGTCGAGCTCGACCGCGGCGTGCTCGAGCGTATTGCCGCTCCCCTCGAGCACATGCTGCGCAATGCCCTGGTGCACGGGATCGAGGATCCGCAGACGCGCGTTTCGGCGGGCAAGCCGGAGAGCGGCCGCATCACGATCGCGCTGCGCCAGGAGAGTAACGAGCTCGCCTTGACCCTGTCGGACGACGGCGCAGGCCTCGACCTCGAGGCGCTTCGCCGCAAGGGGGCCGAGATGGCGCTGCTTCCGGCGGACCGCGAGCCCACCGAGGCGGAGCTCGCCCAGCTCGTCTTCGCCACCGGTGTCTCCACCGCCGACACGGTGACCGAGCTCGCCGGCCGCGGCGTCGGGATGGACGTGGTGCGCAACGACATCTCGTCCATCGGCGGGCGCATCGACATCGCCACCACGCGCGGGCGCGGCACGACGTTTACCTCCTACCTGCCGCTCACGCTGGCGGTGACCCAGGCGGTGCTCGTGCGCGCGGGCGACAACGTGATCGCGCTCGCCAGCGGCATGGTCGAGCAGGTGCTGCGCGTCAAGGCTGATGCGCTGGCCGCGCATCTCGAGGCCAAGGCGATCGAATTCCAGGAACGCTCGTACCCCCTGCATTCCATGCGCCAGCTCCTTGGCAAGGCGCCGGCGAGCGAGCTGCAGCCGTACAACTCGGTCCTTCTCCTGCGCAGCGGCTTGCAGCGCGCCGCAGTGCACGTCGACGAGCTTCTCGGGAACCAGGAAATCGTGGTGAAAAACATCGGCGCGCAGCTCGCGCGCGCGCCCGGGGTGTCGGGCGCCACGGTCCTCGCCGACGGCCGCATCGCCCTGATCATGAATCCGGTGCAGCTCGCGCAGCGCCAGGCCGCGCCGGGCATGCCGCGCGTCGTTCACACCACCTCCGCGCGGGCGGCGCTTGCGCCGGTGGTCATGGTGGTCGATGACTCGCTCACCGTGCGCAAGGTCACCTCGCGCCTGCTCGAGCGCGAAGGCTACCGGGTCGTCACGGCGAAGGACGGCGTCGATGCGCTCGAGCAGATGGCCGAGTCGCTTCCCAGGGTGATGCTGGTCGACATCGAGATGCCGCGCATGGACGGCTTCGATCTCACGCGCCACGTGCGGGCCGACCCGCGCGCGCGCGGCATCCCGATCATCTTCATCTCGTCGCGCACCGCCGAGAAGCACCGTAGCCAGGCGGCGCAGCTCGGCGTCAACGCGTTCCTTGGCAAGCCGTATCCCGAGGCCGAGCTGCTCGAGCTGGTCGCGAAGTTTTCAGCCGCGTGAAGGCCGAGAAGCTCGCGCCCCAGCAGGTCATCGGCAAGTACCCGGTGATCCGCGAGATCGGCAACGGCGCCACCAGCCGCGTGTTCCTTGCGCGCGACCCGTTCGCCGAGCGCGACGTGGCGATCAAGGTGCTGCAGTTCGCCACGGGCGCGGATCCCGAAAGCGAGCGCATGGTCCACAAGGCGTTCGTGGCCGAGGCCTCGCTCGCCGGCAAGCTGAACCACCCGCACATCGTCGAGATCTACGACGCTGTCGTGGAGCCCGACCGCAGCTACCTGGTGATGGAATACGTGCAAGGCGAGACGCTCGACGCGCACGCCGCCCGGGGGAAGCTGCTGCCGGTCCTCAAGGTGGTGGAGATCATCTTCAAGTGCATTCGCGCGCTCGACTACGCCTTCCAGCACGGCGTGATCCACCGCGACATCAAGCCCGGAAACGTGCTCCTCTCCCAGCAGGGTGAGACCAAGGTCGGCGACTTCGGCGCCTCGTTCCAGAGCCGCCTGGTGGACAAGACCACGCAGCTCAAGGGCATCGGCTCGCCGGCGTACATGTCGCCGGAGCAGCTGCGCATGGAGAAGCTCTCCCACCAGACCGACATTTACTCGCTGGGCGTCACCATGTTCAGGCTGCTCACCGGGCGCATGCCTTACGAGGCCGGCAGCTATGTCGCGCTCACCCACGCGATCCTCGACACGCCCCCGGAGCGGCCGTCGACCTTCCGCCCGGATTTGCCCCCGCTGCTCGACGACATCGTGATGAAGGCGATCGCCAAGGATCCCGCCGAGCGCTACCGCAGCTGGCTCGACTTCGGCCGTGATGCAACGCGGGCGTTCATGAGCATGCGGGCCGATACCACGTCGCCCGCGCCGGCGTCCGACTCCGAGAAATTCGCGAAGCTCCGCGACATGGGGTTCTTCAGGGACTTCGGCGAGGTCGAGCTCTGGGAGGTGGTGCGCGTGGCCACCTGGCAGTCGGTCGACGGCGGCACGGTGCTGATGCGCGAGAACGACCAGGGCGATTGCTTCTACATCCTGCTCGACGGCGAAGTCGAGGTCTCGCTGATGGGCAAGCCGCTCGCGGTCCTCAAGCCTGGGAGCTGCTTCGGCGAGATCCTCTACTTCTCGGACAGTGTCGAGCGGCGCACCACCACGGTCACCGCGCGCGGCCGCATCATGGTGATGCAGATCAAGCTGGGCGCGCTGCGCATTACCACCCCGGCGTGCCAGGTCGGCTTCAACAAGGCCTTCATGCGCGTGCTGGTCGAGCGCCTTGTGCAGGCGAACCGCCAGCTCGCGCAGCGCTAGGGTCCTTGAGGGGCCCAAGTTGAGGTAAGTGGGTCAAGCTTCATGCGGCGAGTTTGGCACGTTCGCACCAGTTGTCCATTGCGGTCTCGAGCGCTTCGAAGGATGAGCGAAGCGGGGAGCTGTTTGGCCGCTGCTCTGGCACCACGACGGACAAGCCCGGGCGGATGACACGTGCGTACGTGCGTGTGAAGAACAGCGCGGTTCGCAGCCCGAAGTCGGTGACGCGATAGCGATGGCTCTTCGGGATGCGCTCGATGAGGCCGTGCAGCCGCAGCCGGCGCAGGTCATAGGTCATACGGCCGGGCTTGAGCTGCTCGGGCTGCAGGCCCTGGAGCGGCGCGAGTTGCTCTCTTAGTGTCTGGTTGGAGAAGCCGCGCGGCAAGAGCCGAAACAGCACCAGCGCGCTGAATAGCGCGAGTACTCGCGGATCGGCGAAGCGCATCGCTGAGCCACGCTGGCCTTCGAGCTCGATGGGACGCTGCACCCGGTTGAAGGCTTGTTCGCCGAGGGCGCAGTCATGACTGAGGCGTTGAACGTCGAGCAAGCGTCTGTTGGCTTGGAAGCCGAGCTGCCGCAAGGCGGGGAGATTCTTGATCCGCCTGCCAATGTCGAAGTCGTAAGTGTTGTTGATGGTGGTCTCGGTGCGCAGCGCGCAGCCTTCCTTGTGGTACTGCTTGATGCGGGTCGATTTGTAGTCGATGTACAGCCAGGGCGTGACGCCCTCGGTGATGACGCGCGTGCGGAAGCGTCCTGGCGTGCTCTTCAGGACGCGGCGCTCGAAGATGAGCTGCACCTGGGCTGGGCGGCCGATGTCGAGATTCTCGCGGATGACTTCCTCGAAGAAGGCGCGCCCGGTCACTGGCCGGTCGAGCACCTGGGTGAGCGAGAACTCCGCCTGGATGATGGAGAGCTCGTAGCGGTAGCCCGCGGCACGGTCCTTGGCCGTGAACGGATGCGGCAGGCGACGCAGCCACTTGCGAAGCAGCGCGTCGATCTTCTGCGCCGAGAGCTTGTCGCAGATCGCCTGAGCCCGCTTGGGCTCGGTGCAGGCGCGCACCCCGTTGTCCAGCGGCTCATACGCGAGCCCGGCCTTCGCGAGTTGGCGCTTGAGGTACTCGTTGCCGTTGATGCACAGCTTGGCGGTGTACGGGAAGTAGGTGGCGAACTTGAGGAAGAAGGGGCCGAAGTCCTCATCCACGCAGTAGCAGTAAAAGTGGTTGACCATTGCCGTTGAGCGCACCAACCAGGGATAAGGCCTGCCGGTCTGCGCATTGCGACGCCTCTCGGTTCGGAACACCAGGGTCTTCTCCTGCGCTCGGCCGATGAACAGTACCCCCTCGGGCTTGCCGAAGCTCTTCAGGTGCGCGGCGGCGACGTCGTCCTTGCGCTCGCCCTTCCTGAACGCAACCATCGGCACGTTCTGCCGGCTGGCGAATTCATCGATCGCGGCGACGAACGCTTTGCTGATCGGGTCCATCAAGGCCGAGGAGGCGAACCGATGCCCGCGATGGAACTTGAAGAACGCCGCCACCCCATTCTCGGACTGAAGCGCCGGCACGTAGACGTTGAGGTACATCCGGTCGATGCACTCCAACTCCAGGGTGACGTGCTCGCGCAGAATCTCGGCTACGCTGCGTGGTAGAGTCATCGTAGGGCTCCGGTCGACGAGTCCTTCGGGACTAACAGGCCGCTTGTCGGTCCAACGAGGCGCAGATCTTACTGCGCCGCAGTAGCACGCTCGACCCGGAGCCCGCTCTCATGCCCGCCGCCCGC
>DATADT010000104.1:0-3757 GCA_036258355.1 Burkholderiales bacterium | reverse complement strand
TTCGAGCTCCATCGTGAATCGCGCCGCCGGCCGGATGCCGCCCTTGGCAGCCAGCGTGCCGCAGAACATGGCGTAGCCGGGTTTCAGCGGATATCGGGCCATCAGGTCTTCCGGGCTCCGCATCGCGGTCACCGGCCCCTCTTGGTAGAGCTCGCCGTCGGCCCAGGAGCGCAGCACGAGCTTCTCCCAGTGCGGCTTTACTTCGTCATAGCGCCACGAATCGTGCGATACCGGCTTGGCGCAGAGCTGCTTGGAGAGCGATACGCCGATCGTCTCGGCCTTGCGGTCGGTGTGGTCGGACCCCACTGCGACTCTCAGACCTTCAGGGGTTGAAACAAGAACAAATTCGATCTCGCCGCTCGTGTCCGGACCGGAAACCTGGATTTCGTCGGCATGGCAAAAGAGGTTGGCCGACACCCGATAGAAGATCGGCGTGGTTTTCGGAGGCTTGACGCCGATCTCCTCGAGCTCGTTGATGTGCTTCCTGAGGGCCGCTTCATCCCTGCCGGTCCAGCCGGCGATCACGAGTTGGGATATCACGCGACTCTCTTCTCGACCCTGGATTGCGGAACATCGTAGGTCGCCATGAGGTCGTCGACGATCTTGTGGAAGTCGCTCCACGGCGTCTCGCGATACGCGTGGTTACGCACGATGAAGGAGGCGCCGGCGTAGAACTTCTCATACTGGAGGTGGCGCCCGGCGAACTCCGACCCGACCATGTCCCAGGCGAGCTTGAAGAGCTTCATCCGCTCTACCGCGCCGCTCTGCGGGGTCTGAAAATAGGTGGTGAACTTGCGCGCGAGGTCCTCGTTCTCCACCACCGAGATGTCGGCGGGCATCTGGAACACGCCGCCGCCGCACAGCTCGCGCAGGCGCTCGATGAACTGGGAGTAGTTCTGCGTGCACCACTCGAGCGCGGCGTACATCATGCGACGGTTGAAGCACACGTAGCCCTCGGGCCAGCGCTCGAGCGCTTCGATCTGGCCGTTCACCATGCCGCCGATCATGCTTTCGACCGCGGACATGTGGCCAAGCACTTCCTTGACCGCGGGCACCTCGATCGCGCCGGTCGCGTGCGCGATCTTGCTGCACACGCCGAGCAGGAGGCGCATCTTCGACCAGTAGCGCACGTTCGACTGGTGGTTGCCGAAGCAGTGGCTCGGGGTCTTCACGTAGATGTCGCGCGAAAGGAGCGCGTCGTCGTGCACGAACACGCGCTCCCATGGCACCTTCACCTCGTCGCACAGCACCATGCTGTCGGTCTCGTCGAAGCGCCAGGCGAGTGGCGCGTCGAACTCCGACTTCGCCTCGCGCTCGAAGGGCTTGCGCGACCACAGCGACAGCCCCTTGGTTGCGACCGGCAGGGAGCAGGTAATCGCCTGCTTCTTCTGGTCCGGGGCGAGCGGCAGCACGTTGCCAATCCAAACCTCGTTCGCGAACACCGCGCCGGTGGCGAGCATCTTCATGCCGGAGATCACCAGGCCGTCGTCCTCCTCGCGCACTACCGAGAGCGTCGGGATGGGAATGTTCTGCCGCTGGTAGAACTCGGGATTGCGCGCCGCCTGCGGAGGGAGCACGGCATAGACGACATAATCATCCCGGGAGCGTATGGTCGAGTAATACTTGAGCAAGTTCTCGGGACGTCCGCACGGCGCCTTGAGCTCGTCGGGCTTCATCGCCATGCCGGTGACGAAGCTCGCGACGTGGTCGGGCGAGCGGCCGAACATGCCGTAGGTGAGGTCGGCGATCATGCGGTGGCCGCGCGTGCGGCGCGCGAGCTCCTCGCGCGTCCTCGGCTGCAGGAAATAGATCGAGCAGGGCTCGCCGCCCTCCTCGAAGCTCATCGCTTCGCGCTCGGCGATCTTCATGTCGTAGATCGACGCCACGGTGCGCGCCGCGTTCCTGAACGCCGGGTGCGTGGTGACGTCGGCGACGCGCTCGGAGCCGATGTAGACCACCCGGCCGTCGCGCAGCGACTCTAGATGTTCATTTCCGGTCTTGAGCATAGTAGTGGATCTCGTGAAGAATGCAGCCGCCGCGGGAGGTGAACGGTCCGTGGTGGACGCCCGGCGGGCGGCAGGCGTAGGTGGGCGCGAAGCACTGGGTGCCGCCCTTCCCCTGCTGGTCGTTCCCGACCACAAGGTCGCCCTGCACGACGTAGACCTCTTCCCAATGGTCGTGCACGAAAGGCTCGGTGGAGAACGCGCCCGGCTCGATCTTGAGGAGCCGCGTTCGGCTGCCCCTCTTGTTCTTCTCATCGAGGTCGGAAGCGAGGATCTTCTGGTAGAAGCCCGGTGGATAGCCCGGCGGGGTTTCCCAGCCGGTGCTCAGGTCCACTTTGACGAACTCCAGGTGCTGTTTCGGTTTCATCACGCTTGCTCCTCGTTGCCATCCAGCCAGGGCGAGCGCCACACTTCTTCGGCCTTCATCGCCTGGTGGATCACCGTGCCTTCGAAGCTCATGAAGCGCTTGAAATCCTCCCGCGCCTCGGCGCGCTCGCGCGAAGCGAACGCCTGGTTCATGGCCTCCTCGCTTTCGAACTCCAGCTGCGCCAGCAGCACCGCCCTGCCGCGGTTGACCGGGAAGGGGTCGCTCCAGTCCACCGGCGTGTGAATCACCATGCGCTGCAGTCCCGGCCAGCGCGCGACGATCGGCACGTGGACCTCGCGGTAATAACGCAGAAATTCTTCGGGACTCTCGATCTCGTAGCGCACGAAATAGGAGACGCTCACGCCGCCTCCGCCTCGTGCAGCAGCAGCTCGAGCATCGCCACGGCGCGGTCGCCGCACGCCACGAGCTCGGCGGCGAGCGCGCGCAGCTCACGGAATCGCTTTGCATCGAGCGGCTCGAACAGCACGTCGTTGACGCGGCGCTGGTAGGGCGCCACGCGCTCCAGCAATTCGAAGGCCTTTGCGCTGCAACGCAGAAGCACCCGCCGGCCATCGTTCGGGTCGGACGCCTTCTCGAGAATCCCAGCGGCGACGAGCTTGTTCGCCTCGATGGTGATAAAGGCCCCCGAGCGGTGCATGCGCGCCGCAACCTCGCCGATCGACAGCCCGTCCGTGCGGCTTACCAGCATCAGGATCTCGTACTGCGCGCCCGAGATGCCGGCGATGGCGGCGAAGGCGTCGCGGCAGGCGTCGAGCTTGTGGCCGTAGGCGATGAGGTCGTGGATCAGGCGGCGGAACTCGTCGTCCGAGCCGCGTGCGAGCAGCGCCGCACGTGATACCGTGAGCGGTGGAGTTTTCTTGCGGGGACGCGCCATGGGGCGCAAAATTCTCCGCCCGGGCAATTACCTTTGTCAATTAGCTAAATGGCCAAAACGGGCGACCTGCGCGAAGTGCTCACGGCGCTCGAGAAGGGCGACTGGCAGGCGGCACATGCCATCGTGCAGGCAGACGAAGACTCGCGCCTCGCCTGCTGGGCGCACGGCATCGTGCACCTGATGGAAGGCGATCCGGCGAATGCGCGCTATTGGTACCGCAAGGCCGGGCGGACGTTCACGCAGGACGTCGCTGCGGAGATCGCGGCGCTCGGTGCGGCCCTCAATGAACCTTCAGCGACTTGACCGGGAAACGTGTGAAAACACTCGCGTCATCGCCTGCCAGAGCGCTTCGATTTCGGCCTTGTCGATGCGGTGAGTCACGAACACGAGTGCCGGCTCGCCGCGCTCGACCGGCCGCAAGCGGTCGAACACGTGCCGTACCCCTTGAACGAGCACCGATCCGCCCTCTCTCAAAGGCACGACGCCCTTGAC
>DATADT010000103.1:0-10838 GCA_036258355.1 Burkholderiales bacterium | reverse complement strand
AGTGCAGGTCGCTGGAATAGCGGTGGACGAGAAAATCGGGGTCAGAGCCCGATTTCGACGGAAAATCGGGCTCTGACCCCGATTTCGGGTGGTAGATGTTGACCTTCCCTTGACCGAACCGGAGCGCTGACTCCAGTGCTTCGCAGACGCGCGCGCGATCTTCCGGCGTGACGCGCACGCGGTCCTGGATGACCTCGATGAGCGTCTTCGAGCGTGAGTGCAGGCGTGTGTAGCCCTGGCGCTGTAGCAGTTCCTCGACTTCCTTTTCAGTGAAGTTCTTCGGAATTGGTACCGGGAAGGTGATAACGAGGCGGGCATCGCCCAGATCTGCCAATTGTTCAAAAATCGAGCTGGGCGTATCCCGCACCACCGGCTTGCCGCAGCCGCGGCAGTTGAGCTTGCCGGCGCGCGCGAAGAGCAGCTTCAGGTGGTCGTTGAGCTCCGTCATCGTGCCGACCGTGGAGCGCGAGGTGCGTACCGGGTTGGTCTGGTCGATCGCGATCGCCGGCGGGATGCCTTCGACCGCGTCGACCTGCGGCTTGTCCATTCGGTCGAGGAACTGCCGCGCGTACGGGCTGAAGGTCTCGACGTAGCGCCGCTGCCCCTCGGCGTACAGGGTGTCGAAGACGAGCGAGGACTTGCCCGAGCCCGAAACGCCGGTCACCACGACCAGCTCGCCAGTCGGGATCGCTAGGTTGAGGTGCTTGAGGTTGTTCTGGCGGGCGCCGCGGATGACAATGGCGTCGCCGTGGACTTGCTCATGCTTCACCGGGGCGCATTCTACTTGCTGCTGAGCATCATTTGTGGCCTGGCCGCCACGCGAGCTGCGGCGCAGCCCGCGCCCGTGCTGGTGGTGCCGCTCGACGGCGCGGTCGGCCCCGCCTCGGCGGACTTCGTGAGCCGCGCGATCAAGCGCGCGGCGAAAGAAAAGGCGCAGCTCGTGGTCGTGCGCATGGACACCCCGGGCGGGCTCGACACCTCGATGAGAAGCCTGATCAAGGACATTCTCGCCTCGCCGGTGCCGGTGGCGAGCTTCGTCGCGCCGAGCGGCTCGCGCGCTGCGAGCGCCGGAACGTTCATCATGTATGCGAGCCATATCGCGGCGATGGCGCCGGGAACCAACCTGGGCGCGGCTTCGCCGGTGGCCATCGGCGGTGGCGGGCCGCAGAAGGGCGACTCGAAAGACAAGGCCCAGGAAGACACCATGACGCGGAAGGTGACGAACGACGCGGTCGCCTACATCCGCGGCCTCGCCGAGATGCGCAAGCGCAACGCCGACTGGGCCGAGAAGGCGGTGCGCGAGTCGGTGAGCCTGTCGGCGCAGGAGGCGCTCAAGCTCAAGGTCATCGACCACATCGCCGCCGACGTGCCGGATCTGCTCAAGAAGCTCGGCAAGGCCGACGCCCCGGTGGTGGAAGTCGAGGTCGACTGGCGCACCAAGGTGCTCGCCGTGATCACCAACCCGGCCATCGCGTACATCATGATCCTGGTCGGGATTTACGCGCTCATCTTCGAATTCATGAACCCGGGCCTCGTTCTGCCCGGCGTGGTGGGTGCGATCTGCCTGCTGCTCGCCCTCTACGCGTTCCACCTGCTGCCGGTGAACTACGCCGGCCTCGCCCTCATCCTCCTCGGCATTGCGTTCATGATCGCCGAGGCGTTTCTGCCCGCGTTCGGCTCGCTCGGCGTCGGGGGCCTGATCGCGTTCGTCATCGGCTCGGTGATCCTTCTCGAGGATACCGACCTCCCGGGCTTCGAGATCCCCTATGGCCTGATCGCCGGCGTGTCCGCGGCGAGCGCGGCGTTCCTCTTCTTCGTCATCGGCGTCGCGGTGCGCAACCGCACGCGCCCGGTGGTCACCGGCCGCGAGTACCTGATGGGCGCGCCGGCCGAGGCGCTGGAAGACTTCGACGCCGAGGGCTGGGCGCGCGTGCAAGGCGAGACCTGGCGCGTGCGCTCTGGCGTTCCGGTGCGCCGGGGCCAGCGGCTGCGGGTCAAATCCATCGACGGCTTGGTACTCACAGTGGAGGTAGAAGCGTGATCAATTTCGTTCTTGGGCTGGTCGTACTGGTCATCATCCTGCTCGCGCTCTCGATCAAGATCCTGCGCGAGTACGAGCGCGCCGTGGTGTTCTTCCTCGGGCGCTTCCAGCGCGTGTTCGGCCCCGGCCTGATCGTCATCATCCCGGGCGTGCAGCAGGCGGTGCGCGTCGACCTGCGCACGCGCGTGTTCGACGTGCCGCCGCAGGACGTGATCACCCGCGACAACGTCTCGGTGAAAGTGAACGCGGTGATCTACTTCCGCGTGGTCGACCCGCGCAATGCGATCATCCAGGTGGAAAAGTTCATCGAGGCGACCAGCCAGCTCGCGCAGACCACGCTGCGCTCGGTGCTCGGCAAGCACGAGCTCGACCAGCTGCTCTCGGAGCGCGAGCAGCTCAACCTCGACATCCAGACCGTGCTCGACGCGCAGACCGACGCCTGGGGCATCAAGGTCTCCAACGTCGAGATCAAGCACGTGGACCTGAACGAGACCATGGTGCGCGCGATCGCGCGCCAGGCCGAGGCCGAGCGCGAGCGCCGCGCCAAGGTGATCCACGCCGAGGGCGAGCTGCAGGCCTCCGAGAAGCTGCTGCAGGCCGCCCAGATGCTCGCGCAGAAGACCGAGGCGATGCAGCTGCGCTACCTACAGACGCTGACGCAGATCGCCAGCGACAAGTCCTCGACCATCGTGTTCCCCCTCCCGATGGACCTGCTTACCCCGCTTCTGAAGGGGAAGGGCTGACGAGCAGGTTACGCATCAGGGCGCCGCAATGGGCGCAATGGACCGCGCCGAGGGGGCTCAGGCGGAATTCGACGCCGTCGCAGCGCGTGCAGAAGTACTGCGCGGCGGCACTCGGCGGAGCTGCAGGCGGGGCCGGGCGCGCGGGCTTGCGGCGGTTCCGGTAATCCGCGAGGCGAACGATGTTTTCCATCAATGAGCGTCCAGTAGGCAATTTGATTCTTTTCATGCGGCCACGTTCGCAAGCGCGTATATTCTTTGCAAGCCGCTAGAAAACGACGGTGTGTAGCAAGGGGAGGACATTCGTATCGAGTAAACACCAGCGAGGAGAGAGCGATGACCCAACCGCAAGCCGAGTTTCTTGACCTGTACCGCGCCGGCCTCAAGACCGCCGCGGACATGATGAAAGCCTCCCTGCAAACCGCCGAAAAGCTGCAGAGCCAGCAGCTGGTGGCGATCCGCACCGCGCTCGACCAGCAGACGAAGACCATCAACGAGCTGGGCCACGCGCGCAGCGTCGACGAGCTGCTCGCTCTCCAGACCAAGATGGCCGGCGCCCAGTGGGAGCGCGCGATGGGCTACTGGACCGAGCTCTGCCAGGCCCAGGTGGCGCAGGCACGCGACTGGCTGAGCGAGGCCGCCCACGCCGCCACCGCCACCGCGATCGCGCGTCAGCAGTCGGCGAAGCACGAGCGCAGAGCCGCGTAGTCCGAATTCCCGTTACAGGCACTGGCGCAGGCGCGCGCGCATGCGCTCGTAGTGGCTGCCGGGCCAGTAGACCCGGTCGCATCCGGGGCAGCGCGTGAACGCCGGGTGCAGTAAGAGCACCTTCTCCGGCACGCGGTGCGCCACCGCATCCCGGCTAAGCGGCTCGAGCTCGAGGTTGCAGTGCAGGCAGAGCGTGAACGGCCGCGCCCGCGGCGCGAGGCCATAACGGCTCGCGACCTCCTGCAGTTGCGCCTCGGGCTTCAGGGCGCGCACGTAGCAACCCCTGCGGATCTCGCGGCATTTGAGGAGCTCGCGGTCGCGGGTCAGCACGATGCGGGACCCCTCGCACGCGAGGCGCCGGATCTCGGCGTCGTCGAACGCGTTGCGGTGCTCGGTATCGAAGCCGAGCATGCGCAGGAACCTCGCGAGGCCGCCGAGGTGCGCATCGGCCACGAAGCGGAAATCCGGGTCGGAGCCCGATTCCTTCCAGGGAAAGATCTCGATCCGGTCGGCGTCGCGCACAATGCGCTGGAGCGTCGCCGGCTCGCCGTTCACCGTCACGGCGCCGACCTCGGTGTGCGGAACGCCCAGCGCCTCGATCGCGTTCTTCAGCGTCGCCGCGCGGGCGCAGGCGTACTGGAACGCATGGCCGCGCCTCTCCTTCGCCAGGAAAGCATCGAATTCTCTGGAGAAGGAAAAGCTGGCGGTGCTCACGGCAGCTCGTCGATCGAGCGCGGCCAGCTCTTCTTAAGCAGCCGCGACAGTGCGCGGTCCGCCAAGATCCGGCCGCCGGTCTGGCAGCGCGCGCAGTAGTTGGTCTCGTTCTCGGCGTAGACGATGCGCTGCACGGGCGCGCCGCACACCGGGCAGGGCTTGCCGTAGCGTCCGTGCACCGCCATGCCCTCGCGAAACGCGGTGACTTTCTCCGGGAAGCCCTCGGTGCGGAGCTTTTGAGTCCATTGCTCGAGCGTCTCGCGGGTTGCGTGATAAAGGCGCTCGATCTCTTCGGGGGAAAGATCTTTTGTCAGCGCGATCGGCGACAGCTTCGCGCGGTGCAGGATTTCATCCGAATAGGCATTGCCGATGCCGGCGAACAAGCGTGGATCCGTCAGTGCTCTTTTGAGGGTATGGTTTTCACACAGCAGTTTTTCCCGGAACGCCTTCACGTTCGAATCGAAAATCTCTATCCCGCCCGGATCCATCGCGCGAAGCGCAGCCTCGCCCTGCACGAGGTGCAGCGAGGCGCGGCGCTTGGTGCCTGCCTCGGTGAGCGAGAGCGTGCCGTTCTCGAACTCGAAGAGCGCGAGGGTGTTGCCGCCTTTCTTCCCTTTGTTCTTGCCTTGCCAGTGCAATCGCCCGGCGATCATGAGGTGCAACACGAGGTGCAAGTCGCCTTCCAGGCGGATTACGATGCGCTTGCCGATGCGCGAGACGCCGACGACCCTCCTGCCGTTCGCTTGTCCGATGGGAGGCACCGCCGTGCGAAGGAGAAAGGGGTTGAAGAGGTGCACGGCTTCGAGGCGCTGTCCCTTCAAGAGCCGCTCGAGGTTCTCTATGTAGACCGTGACGTCCGGTAGCTCTGGCATGGTGGGACGAATCCCGATGATAAGATCAGCCGAATGTCCCTACTGCAGTCGAGGCTGCGCAGCGGGCAATTCGTCGTCACCGCCGAGATTACCCCGCCGGTCTCCACCGATCCGGCGGAGTTCCTGCGCCGCGCGCTGCCGCTCAAGGGGCTCGCCGCAGCGATCAACGTGACCGACGGCGCCGGCGCTAAGGTCCACCTGTCGAGCCTCGCCGCGGCGCACTTCCTCGTGCAGAGCGGGCTCGAGCCGATCTTCCAGATGACCTGCCGCGACCGCAACCGCCTCGCGCTGCAGGGCGACCTGCTCGGCGCCGCGGCGCTCGGCATTCATAACATCCTGGTGCTCGCGGGCGACGACCCGAAGCTCGGTGACCAGCCGGACGCGAAGCCGGTGTACGACCTCGACAGCCGCGGGCTGATCGCGCTCGCGCGCAAGATGAGTGACGAAGGCGTGCTGCCTTCGGGAACGCCGATCGAGAAGAAGCCCGAGCTCTTCGTCGGCGCGGCCGACGTGCCGCTCGACCCGCCACCCGGCTGGACGCCGAAAAGCCTCATCGCCAAGGCGCAGGCCGGCGCGGACTTCGTGCAGACGCAGTTCTGCATGGACATCGGCATCGTGCGCCGATACGCCGCACGCCTGCGCGAGGCGGGGTTCAAGCTGCCGGTCCTGATCGGCATCGCGCCGATTCCGTCGGCGCGCTCGGCGCGCTGGATGCGCGCGAAGCTCTTCGGCAGCATCATCCCCGACGCGACGATCGCGCGCCTCGAGAAGGCCGCGGACCCGAAAGCCGAAGGCCGCAAGATCTGCGTCGAGCTTTTGCGCGAGCTCGTCGATGTCCCCGGAATCGCGGGCGCGCATGTCATGGCGCCGATGAACTTCGCCGAGATTCCGGCGGCGATCGAGGAGTCCGGCGTGCTCAAGCGAAGCCGGGCGGCATGACGTTCACGGACGGCTTCGTCGAGGTGGACGGCTGCAAGACGCATCTTCGGCGCGGCGGCGCGGGAGCACCGCTCCTCTACCTCCATGGTGCGAGCGGAGCGCCGGTCGTGATGCCTTTCATGGAGAAGCTTGCGGAACGCTTCGAAGTTCTCGTGCCCGAGCACCCGGGCTACGGCAAGTCGGACGAGCCGGAATGGCTCGAGAACATCCATGACATGGCGTATTTCTATCTGGATCTCATAGAGAGACTTGCCCTGTCGGAGCTGACCGTCGTGGGGAGCTCCATGGGCGGCTGGATCGCCATGGAGCTCGCGGTGCGCGACACCTCGCGCCTGAAGTCGCTGGTGCTTTCGAGCCCCGCCGGCATCGCGGCGCCGGGCGTGCGGCCTGCCGACATTTTCCTCATGGCCCAGGAAGAACTCGTCAGAAATCTGTTCTTCGATGAAAAGCTGGCGCAGGCGCGCCTCGCGCAGCCCGAGGACATCGACGTCTCGCTCAAGAACCGGCACACCACCGCGCGCCTCGCCTGGGAGCCGCGGCTGCACGATCCTTTCCTGCCGAAGTGGCTGCACCGCATCGGCGTGCCGGTCAGGATCATCTGGGGCCGCCAGGACCGGATTCTTCCGGTGGGGCTGGTCGAGGAATACAAGCGCCTCCTGCCAAACGCTGAAGTGCACATCCTCGAAAACTGCGGCCACCTGCCGCACGCCGAGAAGGCCGAGCAGTTCGTGGAGATCGTATGCAGCTAGTTCTCTTCCATTTGATGCCGTATGCGGAGGTGGATGTCGCCGCGGCGCGCGCGCACGGCACGGTTTGGGGGCTGCCCAACGAGCACTACGACCCGCAGGTCGCACACCGGCTGTACAACCGCTTCCTCGACGAGCTTGAGTATGGCGAGAGGCTCGGCTTCGACGCGGTCTCAGTGAACGAGCATCACCAGACCGCCTACGGCCTCATGCCGTCCCCCATTGTGACCGCCTCGGCTCTGGCGAGAAGGACTTCCAAAGTCAAAATCGCCATACTCGGAAGCGCGCTGCCGCTGCGCTCGCACCCGATGATGGTCGCCGAGGAGCACGCGATGATCGACGTGATCAGCGGCGGGCGCCTGATCAGCGGCTTCGTGCGAGGCATCGGCGCCGAGTATCACACCTTCGGCGTGAACCCGACCTTCTCGCACGACCGTTTCCACGAGGCGCACGACCTCATCGTGCGCGCCTGGACCGAGAAGGGGCCGTTCGCCTTCGAGGGCCGCCACTACCGCGTCAACTACGTCAACCTCTGGCCGCAGCCGCTGCAGAAGCCGCACCCGCCGATCTGGATCCCGTCGCAGGGGAGCAAGGAGACGATCGACTGGGCGGCGCACCCGGACCGGCGCTACACCTACCTGCAGACCTTCAGCCCGGCCAAGGTGGTGGCGCGTTACCTGAAGATGTACCGCGACACCTGCGAAGGCTACGGCTACAAGGCCAGGGACTCGCAGCTGGGCTGGTCGGTTCCGGTTTACGTAGGGACGGATGACGAGAGCGCCCGGAGGGAAGCACGAATCCATTTCGAGAATTTCCGCAATGTCTTCGTGCGCATGCCGCTCGAGATGCTGCTGCCGCCCGGCTATACCTCGCGCGATTCGCTGAAGAACGTCATGAAGGCGAAGGCGCAGATGTTCGGCGACGTAACGCTCGAGCAGGCGCTCGAACTGGGGCTCTTCGTCTGTGGCAGCCCGGCCACCGTCTTGAGTGCGTTCACGAATTATTGGCAGGAAATGCGCTTCGGCAACCTGCTGGTGCTTTGCCAGTTCGGCACGCTGCCCGCTGAGCTCACTCGCCGCAACATGGAGCTCTTTGCGCGCGAGGTGATGCCGGCGCTGAAAGGCCTTGACTGAGCCGGGACCTTCTTCAGGACTGCGTGCGCTGCTTACGCTCGTAGGCCGTCTCGGAGGGCTGAACCACGCTCACCGGGTCGCTCGCCGGAAAGGTCTCCTGGATCCCTTCGTCGAGCTTCTCGTCGACGCTGGGGTGGGGACGCAGCTTCACGTCATCCACCGCGTCGCTTGCGTTGGTTGTCGATCCCCCGGCGCGCGGCTTGCGGAAGCGGTTGAAGAAGTAATAACCCGCCACCGCGGCGAGCCCCAGCTTGATGATGGGAAGGGCCATGTCATGCCTCCTTTGGCCCTTCGCTTGCAACCCGCGTGCCCGTCAGCGTCGGGCGGGGGAGGCGGCCATCGCTATCAGGCGAGCATTATTGGTGCCGGAAAAAAACGCCGCCGCAGCAGTCAGCCGCGGCGGCGAAACCCCCGTCTACCCCCTTGTTTTCTTTTTCTCCCCGCCCAAGAGGCTGCAACCGGAGCCGCGCGGCAGCAAGTCAAGGTTTGTGAAGCCGCTGAATTACTTCACCCGGGATACGATTTCGTGCAAGCGGGGATGACCCCGCACAAAATGGGGGCGCTGCGATGAACGTCGGGTTCGTCGGTCTCGGCCAGATGGGCCGGCCCATGGTGGAGCGGCTGAAGGGCGCCGGGCACGCGGTGAAGGCCTACAACCGCACCCCCATTTCAGCCGACGTCCACGAGAAGCCGGAAGCGGTGCTCGCCAGCGACATCGTGGTCACGATGCTCGCCGACGATGCCGCGGTGCGCGCCGTGTGGCTCGACTCGGGGCTGGCGACGCGGCTGCCCCGGAATGCGGTTCATCTCAACATGGCGACAGTCAGCATGCGCATCGCCCGCGAGCTCGCTTCGATCCATGGAGATTCGTACGTCGCGGCGCCGGTGTTCGGCCGCCCGCCGCTCGCCGCGCAAGGGCAGCTCGACATCATCGCCGCCGGCCCGGAGGCCGCCTTGAAGAAATGCGACCCGCTGCTGCGCGTCCTCGGCAAGCAGGTTTTCGTCGTGGGCGAGGAGCCTGCCAAGGCGAACGCAGTCAAGATCGCGCGCAATTTCCTGCTCGCCACGATGATCGAAAGCCTGGGCGAGGCGTTCGCGCTGGTGCGCAAGTGCGGCGTCGCCCCGGCCGACTTTCTCAACGTGATCGCCAATACCTCGCTCGGATCGCCCGCCTGCAAGAGCTACGGGCGACTGGTCGTCGAGCAGGCATGGACCCCGGCGCAGTTCGCCATGCCGCTCGGCGTCAAGGACGTCGAGCTCGCGCTTGCGACCGCAAGAGATGCGGGGATGGATCTGGAGCTCGGACACCTTGTCCGGGAAAACCTGCTTGCCGCGATCGCCGCCGGCCGTGCGGAGCAGGACTGGGCGGCGCTCGCCGGCCACATCGCCGCGGAAGCCGGGCTGTGACCACAGAGTGGATCGTGTTTGTCGCGCTGGTCGCGGGAGCGCTTGCCCTCGACCTGACGGTTTCGCGGAAAAGCGATACGAAGAGCGCAGCGGTTTGGAGCGCGGCCTGGATCGGCCTCGGGCTCGCGTTCGGCGGCTGGATTGCGCTGCGGCAGGGCGGAGAGGCCGGCGTCAACTACTTGACCGCCTATCTCCTCGAGAAGTCGCTCTCGGTCGACAACCTCTTCGTCTTCATCCTGATCTTCTCCCTCACCGGCATTCCCGCCGGGCTTCAGCGTCGCGCGCTCTTCTGGGGTATCTTCGGCGCGCTCGTAATGCGCGCAGTCCTGATCGCCCTGGGCGTCGAGCTTCTCGAGCGCTTCCACTGGGCGATCTACCCGCTCGCCGCGCTCCTCGCGTACGCCGCGTACCGCATGCTGCGCGGCGAGGAGAAGCAGGCCCGGTTCGTCGAGCAGCAATGCGCGCTGTGCGAGAGCTGGCTCGCGCGCGTCATCCCCATCGAGCCGCGGCTGCACGGCGCCCGCTTCCTCGTGCGGATAAACGGGCGATTGATGGCGACTCCGCTCCTCGTCGCGCTCACCGTAATCGAGACCACGGATCTCCTGTTCGCGGTCGACTCCATTCCCGCGGTGCTCGCCGTCACGCGCGACCCGTTCCTCGTCTATTCGTCCAACGTGTTCGCGCTCCTTGGGCTGCGCTCGCTGTACTTCCTGCTCGCCGGCGTGATCCGGAAGCTGCGCTTCGTGCGCATCGGCCTCGCGGTCATGCTGCTCCTCGCCGCGGCCAAGCTCGCGCTGGGGGACGTGTATCACGTCCCGCCGCTCGTCTCGCTCGGCGCGATCGTCGTCATCATGCTCGCCTCGGTGATCGCGTCGCTGCTCTTCCCGAAACGCGAGGAGGCCGCTCCCGTGAAGCCGGCCTGCACCCATCTGAACCAGGTCGCCGACGCCGCGCCTAAGACCGACGGCTGCGAGGAATGCCTCCAGCAGGGCGAGCGCTGGGTGCACCTGCGCCTGTGCCTGACGTGCGGCCACGTCGGCTGCTGCGACAGCTCCCCGAACAAGCACGCCACGGCGCACTTCCGCGCCACGGGGCACCCGATCGTGCGCTCGCTCGAGCCGCGCGAGCGCTGGAGGTGGTGCTACGTCGACAAGACGATGCTCGACTAGCGGTTCAACCGCTGCAGCACCCCCGGGCCCTTCTCGCCCCAGACAGTCCGGTCCCATTCCTTCGCCGCCAGCAGAGGGCCTGAACGCTGGAACACCATCGCCTGCTTCTCGAGGTTCACCGTGATGCGGTTGCCCTCGCGCTGCCAGGTTCCCTCGAGGAGCACGCCGCCCGCCCGGTCCGAGAACGTGCTCGTCACGGCGGCTGCGCCGCCCTTCTTGAGGGTGAGCCGCACGTGCTGCTCGCCGCCGCTTTGCGAGGGCAACACCGCTTCATAGGTTCCCAGCTCGGTGGCGGCGCAGCCTGCGAGCAACAAGGCAGCGGCAAGACGCCGGATCATTGGACCCCTGTCAGGCGGCCCGGGCCTGCTG
>DATADT010000102.1:0-14332 GCA_036258355.1 Burkholderiales bacterium | reverse complement strand
TGCCCCGACACGTCGACGCCGTCGAGCACGAGCTTGTCGTGCGTCTTCAGGTTCTCCGGCCGGATGAGCGATTTCTCGTGGATCATTCGATGACCTCTGCACGCCCGTCGGCGGCCTTGAGCTTGGTGCGCCCGTTCGCGTCCACGCCGTCCAGCCCCAGGATCCGCCGCGTGTGCAGCATCGGGTCCTCGGGCGTGGCGAAGTCGGTACGCAGATAAGTGCCGCCGCGCTCGCCGATATAGCCCGCGTACACCTGCGCCATCAGCACGTCGACGTAGAACAGGACGTCGCGGAACACGCCGTTCGTCGCCAGGTACTGCGCGAGCTCCTCGCGCAGCATGAGGAAGGTCGCGTAGCCGTCGGGAACGTCGATACTGATGCTATCGACATTCTCGTCGTGCCAGATCTCGCGCAGCACCCCGGTGTTCGTGCGGGCATCCCAGACCCAGCGCGTCATGAGCGGATAACGCTCCGGATCGGCGTAGTGCAGGAGCTCCGCCGCGAGGTCGCGCACCCAGCGATGATCCCGGTCGTCGGGAAATGCGGCGCAGAAGCGCTTCATGCGCTCGTCGGTCTCTTCCTGTCTTTCGAAAAGGGCGACGACGCGCTTCTTCATCTCCTCGAACCAGTGCGGCTGCGCATACTGTCCGATGCGCCGGCGCACCGTCGATATGTGCGCGCAGAGGGCCCGGAATTGCCGGAGCTGGAAGTCTTTATCGAGAAGCTGTTGAAACATCGCCGACTTCATTTTCAGCGCCTCGACATAGGCCTCGACGCCGCCGAGCTCGTCGGAGCGCGAGACCAGTGCTTCGAGCGCAAGCTTCAGCCTCGGTCCCGACAGCTCTAGCCGTGGTCGTTCTACGAGCTGCATGCCTACGCCGCGACCAGCGCCTTCTGGTTCACGAGCGCGAACGCGGCCATGGCCGCGGCCTTGCCCTGCGCGATCGAATCGTCGATGGTCTCGGGGCCGGTGGCGGCGCCAGCGACGAACACGCCCGCGCGCGAGGTCTCGCCGAGCGAGCCGTAGGCGTTGCCCTTGGCGATATGGCCGTGTTCCTGCAGGTCTACCCCGAACACGACCGCGATCGACTTGTTGTCGACGTTCGGGTCCATGCCGATGGCGTGTACCACCATGTCGAACGGGATCGTGATCGGGCGCTTCACCAGGGTGTCCTCGCCCTTGACGATGAGCTTGTTGCCGTCCGAGGTAACTTCCGCGATGCGCGCCTTGATGTACTTGACCTTGAACTCTTCCTGGCTCTTCCAGTAGTACTTGGTCTCGTACAGGCCGTAGGTGCGGATGTCCATGTAGTAGATGTAGACGTGGCAGTCGGGCAGCTCCTCGCGGATCTCCATCGCGATGTTGCACGACACCGTGCAGCAGATCTTCGAGCACCACTCGCGGCCGATCTGGCGGTCGCGCGAGCCGACGCAGAGCAGGATCGCCACGCGTTGCGGCTTCCTGCCGTCCGACGGGCAGCGGATGCCGCGCCCCGAGGAGATCATCTGCTCCACCTGCGTGGTGGTGACCACGTCGGGGAAGGTGCCGAAGCCCCACTCGGGCTTGTTCACCGAATCGAAGTGCGTGAACCCGGTGCACAGGATCGCGGCCGCGGCCTCGACCATGGAGCCGTCGGAGAGCGTTGCGACGAAGCTGCCGGGCTCGCCTGCGAATTTTTCGACTCTCTTGTTCTTCTGGATCAGAACAAGTTCGCTTTCTTCCACGCGGTGCACCATGCCGCCGATCGCGTCCTTCGCCCATTCGCCCGAGGGCACGAGCTTGGCGTAGCCCGACAGGATCGGCGCGCCGCCGAGCTTCGCTTCCTTGTCGACTAGCACGACGCGCTGGCCCACGCTTGCCAGCGAATGCGCGGCGGCGAGGCCTGCGGGGCCGGCGCCGACGACAAGAATGGGCTTGTTCACTGGGCCGCCTTGATGGGGATGTAGCCGGGCCCGGAGGTGATCATGCGGCGCGGGTCGTAGAGGTTCTCCTGCTTGCCCGCCTTAATCTCCTCGAGATACGCGACAAACTCGGCCTTCTTCGCTTCCCAGTCGATGCCGAGCTTCTCCATCAACGTCTCGGTGGGAGAGGCGTGCCAGTGCGATTGCACGATCTTGTACGGATGCGCGCCGCACACCAGAGCGGCGAACTGGCAGTCGGCGAGGACTGCGAGCTCGACCGCCTTGCCCGCTGCCTTGCCTATCCACTGGTTCTTGTCGAGCGTGGTGATGCAGCCGGTGTCGTGGCCGATCATCACGTCGGCGTGCGCCTCTTCGACGGCGACGCGGATCTTGCGGTCGATGGCGAAGGAGCGCGTGAACTCGCGCTCGGAGATGATGTGGCGGAAGCCGAAGCCGCAGCAGTCGTACCAGGTCGAATAGTCGATCACCTGGGCGCCGAGCGTCTGCATAAGGCCGGTGGAATTGGCGAGGCGGTTGCCGCCCAGGATGGTGTCATCGTAGATCGCGTCCTCGGGCACCATCTTGTACACGTGGCAGGCGGGATGGATCGTGGCGCGGATGCCGCTGCAATCGATCTCGCGCATCGCGGCGATGCGATCGCGCATCACGTGCAGCCACTCCGAGTAGTGCACGACCTCCTCGGGGATCAGCAGCTTGCCGTCGACCAGGCGTCCGAGCTTGCCGAGGATTTTCTTCACGCTCTCGCGCAGCTTCGCCGAGTGGATCAGGTAGGCGCGCACTTCTTTGTAGTTGCCGAACGAGGTGCCGCAATGCACTAGCGGGTAGTAGTAGGCCTCGGGCAGGCCCTGCGCCTTCGCCGCGACGTAGGCCTGGTGGAAATTGCGCAGGAACACCGCGGCGAGGCTTTCGAGGTTGCCAATGCCAGAGCCGTGGTAGTTCCACGCCGTGCACGAGGTCTGGTCGGTCTCGTCCAGGTACTCGATGTCCATCCTGTTCATGAGCCACAGGAGCGAGGCGGGGTAGCCCGGGATGTTGCCGCACTGGCCGCAGGACTTGTGGTGCCACAGCCGCGTGGTCGGGATCTTCTTGTTCCAGCCGTAGAGGGTCTTCACCATCACCGGCCGGTGCTCGTCCTGCACGCGGTGCACGACGATCTCGCCCTCCTTCTCGAGCTGCCACATCGCGTCGCGCACGTCCTCGACGCGGTCTTTGTTGGTGAGCATCGAGCGCTTGTCGACCTTGAGCTCGACCCAGGAAGTGGCGATCTTCGCTTCGCCCGGCGTCAGGTTCGAATCACGCCATTCCGGCCCGTGCCCCGTAAAACGCTCAGTCATCTTTCTCTCCTTCCTGATCCGCGAGGAAGTCTTTCCAGTCCTCGCGCTTCTCGTCCATGATGTCGGTGATGACATCGAACAGGTTCTCGTCGATACCCTCGAGCTGCTTCAGCACTCCGGTCATCTCCCAGATGGTGTAGAGCTCGACCGAAGTCTTCAGATTCACTTCCCACGCCGTCGCCGTGGTGTTCAGCGTCGGCATCGGGATCGCCTTGCGCAGGAGCTTGAGCGGCGCCTCGATTTTGGAGACGTTCGGCCCCCAGTCGGCGAACTGATCCTTGTTGATCATGTCGGGCGAGAGCTGGTTGCCGGTGGAGATGAGTTTCAGCATCACGCGCGAGAAGGGCCGCAGCACGTCCTTCGCCGACTTCATCTGGTGCTTGATCGCGGTCTCGCGCATCAGCATCACCAGGCCGCCGGGCGAGTTGCCGAACGGGCAGCGCGCGGCACAGGTGTAGCACTGGGCGCAGGCCCAGATCTTCTCCTGCATCGCGTCGTAGATGCCCTCCAGGTTCTCGGTCCAGAGGAGCTGAACGATCTCGCGCGGGCTGAAGTCGTAGTAGTGCGCCGCCGGGCAGGTGGCGGTGCAGATGCCGCAGTTCAGGCAGCCGTTCAGCTCGTGGTCGTAGCGCAGGTCCGCCTGGATGTCGGCGAAGATTTCCTCGAGCTTCGCGCGCGACAGCGGCGCACTCTCGGCGACCGGGTCGCCGATGTGCTTCTGAACTCGCGTGCCTGGCGCGGCGTGCGACATGTCAGTAGGTCATCACCTTGACGTCGTCGTTCTCCATCACCTCTTCGATCAGGTGCGCGCCGCCGATCACCCCCGAGCACTCGGGAATCAGGTCTTCCTGCTTCATGTCGAAGAGGTCGAGGTTGGGCGAGCAGCAGTAGAACTTGACCCCCGCTTCATGCGCGTCCTTGATGAAGTCGTAGACCGACTTGGGCGAGCCTTCCTTGACGAACAGCTTCTCGGCCACGCCCTTTTTCATGAGACGCCCCGCGGTCGCGGTGCAGATGACTTCGACCTCATAGTCCATCGCCGCCGCCACGGAGGCCTGGAAGATCGGCGCGCCGAGCTCCTCGCCGTGGCGCGGGTCGGTATTGGCCATGACGATCACGAGCTTTTTGGCCATCTTTAAGCCTCCTCGGAATATGCTCAGAATATATTAGAAAAAGCTTAAGTGTCAATCCATCCAGTGCATGAGCTTCACCACGCCGACCATGATCGGCACCAGCGCGTCCTCGAGGCCGCGCTGCGCGGCGCGCAGCGCGGCAAGTCCGGCATCCGCGTCGGGCGCAACCTCCTCGAACTCCATCACCAGGTCCTCTACCATCGCGACCTTCAAGCCGGGATGGCCGGCGAAGCCGAGAGCGCGGCTGTCGAGCTGCCAGAGCGCCGCACGCCCTTTCGCGTCCACGGCAAGCACTTCCGCCCCGGGCGGCGGCAGCGGCCAGTCGCGCATGTACACGGCAAGCGGATACTCGGGCGGGAGATAGCCCTCCAGCGCTGCGGGCTTGACTCTCTTCGCAACCCCGACCGAGAACTCGAGCTCGTTTTTTTGCGCGTTTCCGCCCGCGGCGAGCGCGAGGATCTGGGCGCCCAGGCCGATCCCGACGATCGGCTTGCCTTCGCGCAGACAGGCTTTCGCAAGCTCCACTTCGGAAGACAGCGTGGGAACGTCGCGCGTGCCGGCGCTGCCCCAGGGGCCGCCGCCGAGCAGTACCAGTCCCTGGTCGAGCGCGTCGGGCTTGGGCAGCGGCACCTTTCCGGTAAAGGGCCGGCAGTAGCGGAAGCGGATGCCGCGGCCCTCGAGGTGGTCTTCGATCAGCCCGAGGAACTCGGCCGAGGTGTGCTGGACGACGTGGATCGTCAAGTCTTCAGCTGACGGCGGATTTTTCTCAGGTCGGCCTTGTTCGGCTGGAACGGATAGCTGGCGATGTTCGAGGGCGGCGAGTCGCCGTATGGGCGGTCGCAGGCCGAGACGTCGTCGCGGAACTTGCCCGGGCAGCCGGAAGTGCGGAACGCGACTCCTTCGCCGACGATTTCGTCTATTTCGCTTTCGGGAAAACCGAAATCGATGACGCGCCCCCTGTCGTCGAACTTCATGCGCTCGACGCGCCCGCCGCGGTAGTCGATCAGGTACCTCGCGAGCTGCACGCGCCGCCACTGGTCCCGCGGGGTCGCCGGCAGGTGGTCCATGAGCGAGCCCTTCTCGGGGAAGAAGCAGAACATGTGGCTGTGGCCGCCGAGGTCCACGAGCTGCTGCACCAGGCGCAGCACATCGCATTCGGTCTCCCCCATGCCGACGATGATGTGCGCGCCGAATTTCTGCGGGCCGAACACCTCGCGCGCGTCCATCAGGATCTCCCAGTACTTGCGCCACGAGTGCGGCGACTGCACACCCTTGCCGCGCGTGCGCTCGAAGATCTCGGGCGTGGCCGCGTCGAGCGCTACGGTGAAGATATCGGCGCCCAGCTCTTGCAGGCGCTCGACATCCGCGCGCGTCATGGTGGTCGGGTTGGAGAGGATGGAGACCGGAAGCGTGCGCGGATCGATGCGCGCCGTCCAGCGCTTGAGGACCGTGACCGTGTCCTCGTCCGAGCGCGGGTGCGTGATCATCGAGATGCACATGCGGTGGAACGGCGTGCTAGCGCCGTCGCGCGCCACGATGTCGATCGTCATGTCGAGCGGCACCGCCGGCCAGTCGACGCGGATGAAGTTGCGGTCGGCGTAGTCGCGCTCGGCTTCCCGGTGACGCGCGAGCCCGCAGTAGGCGCAGTTGGCACGGCAGCCCTCGGGATAGGTGAGGAGGAGGTTCAGGCAGCGTGTGCACTCGCAGCGGTACATCTTCCCGCTCATGATGCCGAGCGTGAGCGCCGCGGCGGTCGACATCTGCACGTACTCCGGCGAGCGCATGTTCGGCGTCAGGATGTTGTAGTTCGGCCGGTACACGCCCTGCGGCACGATGTCGTTCGCTTTCACGCGCGCGCCGTTCTTGAGCTCGATCGGGATGACCCCCGGCGCGCGCGGCGTCATTGCGTTGGGATGTTCGTAGCAGCTCACTGCCAGTACTCCGGATAGGCGATCCAGCCGCGCCGCAATTCCTTCTTATTGAAGCTGGATCCCATGAGATCGCGTCGGCGCTGCAGCGCCCGTTCCAGCGAGGCGCCGTAGACATCCGCGAGCTCTTCCTCGTACTCGTGGAACCTGCCGCTCGCCGCCGCCTGGCCGGCGAGGCGCCCCGAATGCACCGCGGCCGCGATTCCGGCGCCGGTCACCGGGTTCGCGAGGCCGGCGGCATCTCCCGCGAGCAGAACCACGGTGCCTTCAAGCACACCCCGGGGCTTGAGCATTCCGCCCACCGGGATCGCGCCGCCGGTAAGGGTGAGAACTTCGCTACAAACTTTCCTTGATTGGGACGCGTGCAGGCGGGCAACGATCGCCTTCAGACGTCCCTTGTGTTCGGGACTCACGCCTGCGCCAAGGTTGGCGAACTCGCCCTTCGGGAAGAGCCAGCCATACCCGCCGGGAATCTCTGCCGAAAGAAAGATATCCGTCGCCGGGTACGGCTCGCGCAGCGCCGCGGTAATCTGCCGGGTTTCGACGAGCGCGGTGTTCACCGCTCCCAGCGCCTTGCCAGCGCGCGAGCGCGGGCCATCGGCGCCGATGATCACCGGCGCGCGCAGCGCCGAGCCATCGGCCAGCTCGACGACACCGCCATCAGTGACTTTCCTGATGAAGCAAGAAAAACGCACCTCGGCCCCTGCGCTGGCAGCCTCATCTACCAGCGAGGCATCGAACGCTGCGCGGTCGAGCATGCGGCCCGGGAAATCGTGCTTGAGGTCCGGCGCGTCGTCCTCGACGAACGTGGCCATGGCGTCGATGCGTTGCCGGATCACGCCTGATTGCACTTCGAGCAGTCGCGGCACGAGTTCGGCGCACTGGACCGGCAGCCCGGGCGCGCGCTTGCGATCGACCGCGACGACCTTGCAACCGCGTCGTGCTGCCGACGCGGCGGCGGCCGCGCCGGCGGGGCCGAGCCCGAGAACGACCACGTCGGCTGAGCACATCACGCCGCGACCGTTCTCGGATGCAGCTTGATCGTGCGCCCGGTCTTGACCGAGCAGCACGCGTGCTCCTGCGCGGCGCGCCTGCCGATCGCATGCGCGACGGCGAGCGCGCCCTCCGCCGGAAACGCGATGCCGTCGAGGCCCGCCATGACCGCGTAGGCGTCGGTCACGCGCCGGTGCATGCCCGGCGGACGCGCACAGCCGAGCAGCACCTGGCGCTCCGGAATGCGCGCTCGCGCTTCCAGGAAGATCTCGCCCACCTCCGAAGTGGCCGGCGTAACGAACGCTCCCGGCCTCGCATAGAACGGCATGATCACCACGAGCACGAGCGAATGAATGCGGTGACGGCTCACGATGTCGAGCGCCGCGCGCTCGCCGCGGATGCGGCCGTAGTGAAGCCCGATCACGATATGCGGCACGACCTCCATGCGGGTCGAGCACAGCGCCTCCAGCGTCGCCTCGAAATCCTCCACCGGACGATCGAGGTGATAGACCTCGCGGATCGTGTCGGCCGAGCCGATGACGTCCATCATCACGGTGTCGACGCCGGTCGCCGCCATGGCGCGCGCGCGCGGCGCGTCGAGAAGCGCGGAGTGCACGGCGATCTTCAGGTACGGGAACTCGCGCTTCAGCCGCTCCACGATCGGCAGGTAGCGCTCGTAGCGGATCTCGTTGCGCCGCGTCGAGCCGCCCGACAGGAGAAACCCCCGCAGGTCCTGCATGGCAATCAGCGTGCGGACCTTGCTTTCGAGCATCTCGGGGCTCGTCGCCGGGATCATCGGCTCGAGGATCTTCGCCTGGCAGTGCTCGCACATCAGCGCGCAGCCGCCCGCGGTCACCGAGAACGCCGGAAAGCTGTTCTTGCCGCAGCCCTCGATGTCGCAGCTCGAATACGCGCGAAACGTCGGGGTGGAGAACCGGATCTCGCGGCTGCGCACGTGCACCGCCGAGCGCTCGAAGCGCGCGACGAGCGCAGGGTCGAGTGGAGCGTCTTCGAGCGCCTCAATCGAGCCGAGCGCCTCGAGCCAGGCCATGACGCGCCCTACTTGCGCTTCATGTAAAAGGTGAACTCCTTCTGCGTCGCGGCATGCGACAGCAGCTCGTTGCCGGTCTGCTTCGAGAAGGCTTGGAAGTCCTTGACCGAGCCGGGATCGGTGGCGACGATCTTGAGGACCTGCCCCGAGCTCATCTCGTTCAGCGCCTTCTTGGCGCGCAGGATCGGCAACGGGCAGTTCAGCCCTCGGGCGTCGAGCTCCCTGTCGAAGTTCATGGTCGCGTCGCAAGTATTACACGCAGGGTATCGGCTTGCCATCAGGAGATCGGTATCCTTCCATAGAGAGCGCTGATGCCATGACGCGGTTTGCCTGCGCGGTCTTCCTTGCCCTGCTGCCGGCAGCGCCGGCGCTCGGCCAGGAGCGCCACTTCGACTCGGCGGGCGTTCGCATCCACTACCTCGACCAGGGCGCCGGCCCTGCGGTCATGCTGATTCACGGCTTCACCGCAAGCATCGAAAGCTCATGGATCGATACCGGCGTCCTGCCCGACCTGGCGCGCGATCACCGCGTGATCGCACTCGACCTGCGCGGGCACGGAAAAAGCGACAAGCCGCGCGATCCGCGCGCCTACGACGAGCTCGGCTTGGACGTCATCCGGCTGCTCGATCATCTCGGGATCGAGCGCGCGCACGTCGTGGGCTATTCGCTCGGTGGCATCGTCGTCGCGAAGCTCCTGACCACGCACCCCGAGCGCTTCGTGACTGCGGTTCTCGGCGGCGCCGCTTACCGGCGCTCGCAAAGCGAAGCCGCCGACCTCGCGGCCGAGGCGGCGGCGCGCGAGATCGAGCATGCGGGCGTCTACAGCGCGCTCGTCACGTCCACGGCGCCCACCGACGAGCCGCCGCCGACCGACGAGACCATCCGCGCGCGCTCGCGCCACATCAGCGCTGCAGGCGACATCCGGGCGCATGCTGCGCTCATGCGCTCGCGTCGCGCCTTCGTGGTCAGCGACGCCGAGATCGCCGCGGTGCGCGTGCCGACACTCGCGGTCGTCGGCGCCGCGGATCCGGCGGCTCCGCGTGTGCGGGCGATGCAGGCCAGGTGGCCGGGGCTCGAGGTCGATGTCGTGGCAGGGGCAACGCATCCGACCGTGCATCCGCGCGGACTGCTCCGTCGTCCGGAGTTCCGGGCCGCCATCCGCCGGCACGTTGCGCGCTGACCGGGCAGCCCCCATATTGGCGGAATGAAGTACAAGGATTACTACAAGATTCTCGGCGTGCAGCGCGGCGCCTCCGACGAGGAGATCAAGAAGGCATACCGCAAGCTCGCGCGCAAGTACCACCCGGACGTCTCCAAGGAGCCGAATGCCAAGGAGCGTTTCCAGGACGTCTCGGAAGCCTACGAGACCCTTCGCGACAAGGAAAAGCGAGCCGCGTACGACAGCCTGGGCAGCTTCCGTCCCGGGCAGGACTTCCGCCCGCCGCCGGACTGGTTCGAGCGCTTCGGCTCGGGCCGCAGCGACGACCTGCACGGCGTGGACCTCGGAGAACTCTTCGAGTCTATGGGGCTTTTCGGCCGCGCGGGTCGGCGGCGCTCGCGCGGGGCAATGCCGGGCGAGGACCACGAAGTGCCGGTGCGGCTGACGTTGGAGGAGGCCTTCCGCGGCACCGAGCGCACGGTCCAGGTCGATGCCCGCAGCTTCACCGCGCGCATTCCGCGCGGCGCGACCGACGGCCAGCGCCTGCGGCTGCGCGGCAAGGGCGGCCCCGGCATGAACGGCGGGCCGCCGGGCGATCTGTACCTCCAGATCGCGCTCGAGCCCCACCGGCTGTACCGCGCGAGCGGCCACGACCTCGAGATCGAGGTCCCGCTCGCGCCCTGGGAAGCCGCGCTCGGCGCGGAGGTCGAGGTCCCGACGCTCGAGGGGCGCGTCACCATGAAGGTGCCCCCGGGCTCGCACGCCGGCCAGAAGCTGCGCCTGAGCGGCAAGGGACTTCCCAAGCCCGGCGGCGGCGCCGGCGATCTCTATGCGGTTCTCACCATCGCAGTGCCCGCCACGCTTACCGAGCGCGAGAAAGCGCTTTACGAGGAGCTGCGCCAGAACTCGAGGTTCAACCCGCGCCTGCGCTTCGGGTAGGCACGGCACTTGCGAGCGGGGGGCCGCATGGCCCTTACCGAACAAGAGACGCGCGAGTTGCGTGACGGGATCGAGCGCCGGCGCGCCGCGCTCATGTCCGAGCTGCGCGACGACGCCGAGCGGCTGCGCAGCGACCGCTTCGAGGACCTCGCCGGCACGGCGCCCGATCCAGGCGACGAGTCGGTGGCGACGCTGATCGCCGACCTCGGGCACGCCGACATGGGGCGCGACCTGTCGGAGCTGCGCGCGCTCGAGGCCGCTCGCGCGCGCCTCGCCGACGGCAGCTACGGCATCTGCGCGGAATGCGGCGGCGATATCGGCGTCGCGCGCCTGCGCGCCACCCCCGCCGCGGTGCGCTGCGTCGACTGCCAGCGCGTGCACGAGAAAACGTTCGCCGGGCCGAGTACCTCGAGCCTCTAATTCCTCACGCTCGCAAGACGCACTTCTCGTAAAGCCGCGGGAACACGCCGGCGGGGTCGTACTTTCGCTTGAGCGCGTCGTAGGCGCCGCCGCCGTAGCGCGCGTGGAAATCGGACTCGGTGAAAAAGCTGTCGGAGTAAAGCGACTTGATGCCGCCGAGCTCGCTCGCCTTTTCCTCGATCAGGCGGTTGAAGTGCCCGGGCGGATGCGCCTCGCGCGTGCGCTTCACGTCCCAGAAGCCGAAGTTGACGTACCAGCTGCTCTTCACGGGGTAGAGCACAAACCGGCCGGAATGCGGTTGAGGCCCGATCGGACAGATCCACTGCGGCCACAACCCGATCTCTCGTGAGTAGAAGTCCAGGAACTCGGCGGCGCGCAAGATGGGAATGTCGACGTCCTGGATCACCGATTCCGAATGCACGCCGAGCACGCGCTCGAGCTTCTTCGTCGCGCCGACGCGGCTGTTCCAGCGCATGATCTTCGTGTAGGTGCGCGAGCCCAGCCGATCCCTGCCGTAGACGAAACGCCTCATGAAGGGGTTCTGTGCAAACACGTTCTTCGAGCACCAGAACCAGTCGGTGTCCCAGCGCCAAATGTAGTCGTGCGCCGAAAGGTAGTCTTCTCGCTTCTCCGCGATGGAGCGGTAGTAGATCTTTTCGTAGGTGTAGTCGCTCGTATAGGGCGCCGAATCGACGAACTCGCCGAGCGTGATGAAGAGCTGCCCGGGCGAGAAAATCGTGCCGTCGACGAAATCGGCTTGTCGCTTTTTCAGATGCGCCTCGAGAGCGGCGAAGTATTGCTTGCCCTCTGAAAAAGCGAGATGCGAGAGCCGAACATACGGCTTCACCGGGACGGTCTTGGCCTTGACGCGCAGCGCATAGCCGAGCGTGCCGTACGAGTTCGGGAAGCCGAAGAAGAGATCGGAGTGCGCGTTGTCCGGGGTACAGCTCACGACGCGGCCGTCGCCGAGCAGTACGTCGAGCTCGAGCATGGTGTCGTGCACGAGTCCGTGCCGGTGCGACGAGGACTCGATGCCCACGCCGGCGACTGCGCCGCCGAGCGTGATCGTCTTGAGCTGCGGCACGACCGCGGGCATCACGCCGTGCGCGAGGCATTCGCGCGCGAGGTCTTCGTACGCAATCATTCCTTCCGCTTCTACCCAGCCGTCGGAGATGCGCAGGACTTGATTGAAGCTCCGGACATCCAGCCGGCGGCGCTCGGGCGCCTCGCGGTCGCGGAAAAGGTTGGAGGTTTCCTTCGCTAGCGCGACCGGCCCGGCGCCTTGCCTCAAGGATTCGCGGAGGGATTCGCGCTTGGCGGCGTGCGCCGCGAGCGCGTCAGCCATGCCCGAAGCGGCGCGGGGCGCTGGCCCTCACCTGCTCGTACAGGAAGTCGCGCGTCATCGGGTAGCTCGAGCGAGTGACGTTGCCTTTCGAGAACACGACCTGGAAGAGATGGGTGCGGCCGTTCGGCGCCCGGAACATCTCGGCGCAGCCGTAGAGATACACGCGCCAGATGCGGCGGAAGCGCTCGTCGAAGCGCTTCGGGTCGAGCGCGCGGATCTTGTCCCAGCTCCGGTCAAAGCGCTCGGCCCACGCGTCGAGGGTGAGCGCGTAGTGCCGGCGCAGGTTCTCGATATCGAGCAACTCGAGGCCCGCCTGTTCCATCTCGACGATCACGTCGGACAAGCTCGGGATCCAGCCGCCGGGGAACACGTACTTGCGGATGAAAAAATCGGTGTCGAAGCGCCCGACGTGGCCGATGAAGTGGATGAGCCCGATGCCGCCCTTCTTGAGGTAGCTAGCATGAGCGCGGATGAGCTCGCCGAGCTGGTCCCGGCCTGCGTGCTCCAGGCAGCCGATGGAGGCCACCTTGTCGAACTGTCGCTTGCCGGCGTCGCGAAAATCCTCGTGCATCTGCATGGAGAGCGCGTTGCCGAGCCGTCGGCGCTCGATCTCGCGGCGCGCGCGCTCGGCCTGCGACCCGGTGGTGTTCACCGCCGTCACCTTCACGCCGTAGCGCTCGTGCGCGTGCAACATGAAGCCGCCGAAACCGCTGCCGACGTCGATCACCTCCTCGCCCGGCTTGAGGAGGAGCTTGCGCGCCACGTAGTCGCATTTGTTCCGCTGCGCCTCCTCCAGCGTGCGCGTGCCTTCGGTCCAGTACGCGCAGGTGTAGAGCATGAGCGGGTCGTCGAGCCAGAACTCGTAGAACTCCAGCGGCAGCGCGTAGTGCGCCTCGGCGTTCTGTCGCGCGCGCGAACGCAGCGCGTTCGAATGCATGAGCTCGTGCCAGCGGTTGCGCAGCCAGACGAGCGGCCGGTCGCCGCTGTCGATGCCGCCTTCCATGCCGGCGGCGAGCGCCTTCCCGAGGCTGCCTTCGATGTCGAGCTCGTCGGCGAAGTAGGCTTCCAGGAGGCCGACGTGGCCGAACGCGGCGCTGCGCCAGTAAGCGCGCGGATTGCGGAACACCAGCGTGAACTCCGGAGCGGCGTTCCGCGACCGGCTCTCGGTTCCGTCGGGATAGCGGATCGCGAACGGGATCTCGGTGCGGCTGCCGACCGCGGCGAGCGTCTTCTCGACCCAGGACTTCACGCGGAGAATTTTACAGTCGAGTGGAATCCTGGGCATGACTCTGCTAGCCTCGGCATGCACCAACGCAAGGAGTCTCGCCCATGGCAGCCAGGAAAGAGCGCGCTGCGCCGGCCAAGAGAACGCCGAATGCAGTCAGCAACAGCACCCCTGCAGTCAGCACCAGCACCCCGCAAACCTCCCCCGAAGACGTGCGCAAGCTGGTCTCGGAGGCCGCCTACTACCGCGCCAAGCGGCGCGGATTCGCCCCCGGCCACGAGCTCGAGGATTGGGTCCAGGCCGAGGCCGAGGTCCTGCAGCGCCTGAACAGCCCTCGCACCGCCGCCTAGCCTAGACCGGCAGAAAAAGTCCGAGCGACGCATTGCGCCGGGTCCGCAGATTGCTGCGTTCCTGCGTTGCAGGAGTGCGCAAATGAAGATCTGTGTCTTGAGCCGGACGGGCCGCGGCGGAAAGTACGACCCGTATGTGTTCTATCTCGGTAGCCGACGCCACCCGGTCGTGACGGTGCTCGCGCAGTGGACCGAGGCGCAGTACCGCTATTTCAAGGTCCGGGTGGCGGACGGTCGGCACTTTGGGCTGCGGTACGACCCCGCCACCGGGGCGTGGGAACTGGCAGCGGCTTACGGCGGCGCACCGGGCTTCTTCCCCGGGCGCGCCGCCATGGTCCGCCTCTAGCGCGTACCGCCCGCGGCGGGCGCTCCCGTGGTCGCGACCTCGCGCGATCCGAGGACCTCGATCTCGACCCGGCGGTCAGGCTGCAGGCACTCTATGAGCTTCTTGCCCGCCAACTTCTTGCACTGGTCGCCGGTCATGGGCTGCGACTCGCCCTTGCCCTGAGCGGTGATCACGTTCGTCTTGGCG
>DATADT010000101.1:0-4425 GCA_036258355.1 Burkholderiales bacterium | reverse complement strand
GGCTCAGCGCGGCACGCGCAGCGGTACGAACTGCCTGATGCCTTCGCGCTGCACGAGCAGCGCTACGGTCGCGCCCTTGCCGGCGGCTTGCAGCAGCGCGCGGAACACCTCGGGGCTCGACACCGACCTCCCATTCACCGAGAGGATCACGTCGCCGCGCAGCAGGCCCGCGCGGCCTCCGCCCTCGCCCGGGCGCTCGACGACCACGCCGCCTTCCACGCGCAGCCGCTCGCGCTGCCGCGCCGTGAGCGGCGCGAGCTGCAGGCCGAGTAGGTCGCGCTCGGGCTCGAGCGTCGTCGCGGACTGCGCGGTCGAGCGCGCTTCGTCGACGCGCACTCGCACGGCCAGCGGCGCGCCAAAGCGCACGAGGTCCACGTCCACCGTGCTGCCGGGCTTGGCGGCCGCAGTCAAGCGCACGAGGTCGGCGTCGGTCTCGACCGGCCTGCCGCCGAAGCGCATCACCACGTCGCCGGGAAGGATCGCGGCGCGCTCCGCCGCGCTTCCCCGGAACACCTCGACCACGAGCGCGCCCGAGGCGCGCGGCAGATTGAACGCCTTGGCGAGCTCGGCGGTTACCTCCTGCAGGCGCACGCCGATGCGCCCGCGCGTCACCTTTCCGTGCGCGCGCAGTTGCGCCACGACCTCCATCGCGACGTCGATCGGGATGGCGAACGACAGCCCCTGGTAGCCGCCGGTGTCGCTGTAGATGACGGAATTCACACCGACCACCTCGCCGCGCAGGTTGAAGAGCGGTCCGCCCGAGTTGCCGGGGTTCACCGCGACATCGGTCTGGATGAAGGGCACGAAACTTTCTTCGGGCAGCGTGCGCCCCACCGCGCTCACGATTCCCGCGGTGATGCTGCGCTCCAGGCCGTACGGCGAGCCGATCGCCGCTACCCATTCGCCGGGTCGCAGCTTCGCCGGATCGCCAACCTTCACCGCCTGCAGCTCGCTCGCCTCGATCCTGAGCAGCGCGATGTCGCTCAGCGGATCGACCCCCACCACGGTCGCCTCGAACTCGCGCCGGTCGGCGAGGCGCACCACGATGTCCCGCCCGTCGCCGACGAGATGCGCATTGGTAATGACGTAGCCTGCAGCGTCGATCACGAACCCGGAGCCGAGCGAGCGTACTTCCGGCGAAGGGCCGAAGTAGCGCCGCAGGAAGTCGCGCAACAGGGCCGGGTCTTCGACGTCCTCGTCGGCGAGCGGCACGTCCGGCAGTACCGGCTGCAGCCCGCCGGTGAGGTTGACCACGGTTGCGCCTGCGTCCCTGACCAGGGCGGTGAAGTCCGGCCCCTGCGCTGATGCAGGGCCGACGGCGAGCAAAAAGAATGCGAGGACAACGATCCTCATGGGTTCAACCTACGCCAGCCGCTGCGCAGCAAATTGACGAGGATCAATGACGCGGCCGCACCGGCGAATAGGCTGGAAAGCGTGGAGGCCGCGTTCCAACGCTACGTCGAGCAATGTCCCGACGCGGTCCTGATCACGGACCCGGCGGGCCACATCGTCTACGCCAACCCGGCCTTCGAGCGCATGAGCGGCTATTCCTCGGGCGAGCTCGCGGGACGCACGCCGGGGTTCCTCAAGTCCGGCGTGCACGAGGCCGACTTCTACCGGCGCCTGTGGGGCGCGCTCCTTGCAGGGGAGGAGTTCCGCGCGCTCTTCGCCAACCGCAGGAAGAACGGCGAGCCCTACTACGAGGACACGATCATCCGGCCGCTCTTCGATGACGCCGGCCACATCACGAATTTCATTTCCTACGGACGCGACGCGACCGAGCGCGCGCGTGAGTTCGACAAGCTCCAGCACGCGGCGACTCACGACAGCCTCACCGACCTGCCGAACCGCAGCCTCTTCCTCGACCGCCTCGGCCAGGCGCTCAGCCATGCGGCGCGGCGCGACGAACCGCTGACGCTCGGCATCATGGACATCGACCGCTTCAGGGAGACGAACAACCGCCACGGTCACCTCGCCGGCGACGCCGTGCTGCAGGCGGTCGCGGCACGCACGCGCGGCTGCGTGCGCAGGGCCGACACGGTGGCGCGCATCGGCGGCGACGAGCTCGCGATACTCCTCGTCGGCACGCCGGAGTCAAAGGCGGCAGGGGTTCTCGCCAAGATCGTCGCGGCGAACGCCGCGCCGCTCGCGTACGAAGGCCACGACATCCGCGCCACCGTCAGCCTGGGCGCCGCCGGGTACCCGCGCGACGCGCAAGATGGCGAAGCGCTGCGCAAGCTGGCCGACAGCGCGATGTACGCCGCGAAGGCGGGTGGCGGCAACCGCTACGTGTTCTACCGGGGCTAGCGCCGGTAGGTCTTCTCGTGACGCGCCTGGCACTCGATGCAGCGCGCGGCGGCCGGCTCGGCGTGCAACCGCTCGAAGCCGATCTCGGCGCCGCAGTCCACGCAGACGCCGTACGTGCCTTCGGCGAGGCGCCTGCGCGCGGCCTCGACCTCGCGCAGCTCCTCGACGTCGCGCGAAAGCTCGGCGTTGCCCACATCGGCGAGCAGCGCCGCAATGGATTCGTCGCCCAGGTCGTGCACCGGGCCGGCGAGCTCGCCGAAACGCTCTTCCCGCAGGCGGCTTGCGTCGCGCCTGAGCTCTTCCAAAAGAAGCGCGCCTCGCTGCTCGAGCGCGCGGCGCAGCTGGTCGTGTTGCCAGGGTTTCATGCGCACAGCGTAGCGGGCCGTACGGCGGGCGCGTTTGACCGGGATCAAATGCACCCCCGGCCGCGGCGCTACCTTTCAACCATGAAAACCGATCGCGGCAGCTTCCGTATTGGGGGTCACAAGCAACTCTTGCAGCAGGTCCGGCACGACGCCTACATGCCCAGGCGCAAGCTTCCGAGCCCGGCGCGCTGCCCGGACTGCGGCGCGGTCTACCGCCGCGGCCGCTGGCGCTGGGAAGCCGCGCCGCGCGCGACCGCGGCGGCCCGCTGCCCGGCCTGCCTGCGGGTGCGCGACCGGCTGCCGGCGGCGAGTGTGAGCCTGAGCGGGCGCTTCTTCGTCTCGCATCGCGAGGAGATCCTGGGCCGCGTGCGAACCTGCGAGGAGGCGGAAAAGCGGACGCACCCGATGCAGCGGATCATGGCGATCGCGGCGAGCGGCGCGGGCATGCGCATCACCACGACCGATGCCCACCTCGCGCGGCGCATCGGCGATGCGCTCTACCACGCCTACAAAGGCGAGCTCGAGTATCGCTACAACAAGGAGGATAACCTCCTGCGGGTGATCTGGCGCAGGTAGACACAGAAGGTAGCATCGGGGGCCATGTCCCCTACTCCTTCGCCCTTCACGCCCGAAGCTCTCAAAAAATATCTAGGCGTTGTCCATGGCCGCCCGGTAGACGCCGTGCGCGTTACGCCGCTCGGCGGCGGGCGCCAGGGCGACAAAGGCTACGGCTACGGCATCCCGCTGCGCGTCGACTACACGCTCGACGGCGCGCCGCGGCGCGCCGTGGTGGAGACCGTGCGCCCAGGCCCCTTCGGGCACGAGCACATGGCCGACCGCGCGCAGTCGCTTCTTTGGGCGCACGGCGCATTCCGCGCGCTGCCACGCCACGTCGCCTCGCTCGACGTCGGTGCCGTGCGCTCGAGCGGCGAGCTCCTCCCGCTCGGCAGCGCCGAAGAGCTCTTCATGCTCGCGGAGTTCGTCGACGGGCACGAGTATGCCGATGACCTCTTGAGGCTCAGAGCAGGCGAGCCGCTCCGCCCACTGGATGAAGCGAGGTGCGATGCGCTCTGCGATTACCTCGTCGAGATCCACCGCCTGCGCGGCACGGACCCGGGCCTCTACGTACGGCGCATCCGCGAGCTCCTCGGCCACGGCGAATGCATTTTCGGCGTGGACGACAGCTACCCTCAACATGAGAAGCTGCTGGAAGAGATCGAGAAGAAATGCGTGGAGTGGCGCTGGAAGCTCAAGCGCCGCACCCACCGCCTGCGCCAGGTGCACGGTGACTTCCATCCGTGGAACATCCTCTTCCGCGCGAACGCCGACTTCAGCGTGCTCGACCGCTCGCGCGGCGAGTGGGGCGACGCGGCCGACGACGTCACTTGCCTCACGCTCAACTATCTCTTCTTCTCGCTGCAGCGCTCAGGCAAGCTCGAAGGCGCGTTCGAGACGCTGTGGCGGCGCTTCTGGGAGCGCTACCTCGAGCGCTCCGCCGACGGCGAGGTCCTTGAAGTCGCCGCGCCCTTCGTCGCCTTCCGCGCGCTCGTCATGGCGAACCCGCTCTGGTATCCGACGCTCGACACCGCCGTGCGCAGAAAGCTCTTCAACCTGGTTCGCAACACGCTTGCCGCCGAGCGCTTCGACCCGGCGCGCGCCAACGAGTACTGCGCATGAGCTTCGCCGTATGGCTGACCGGGCTTTCCGGCTCCGGCAAGAGCGCCATCGCGCGCGAGCTCGTGCGCCTGCTGCA
>DATADT010000100.1:0-3520 GCA_036258355.1 Burkholderiales bacterium | reverse complement strand
GGCCAACCTGTCGCTCGTCGACGAGAGCGGCGCGCGCCTGGTCGAGGGCGTGTCGTTCGAGGCGCGCCTCGACCAGCACATCGCCATCGTCGGAAGGCCGGGCTCGGGCGCGAGCGAGCTCGCGCAGCTCCTCGCGCGCCTCGCGCAGCCGACGAGCGGCTCGGTCGAGCTCGGCGGCGTGGACATTACGCGCGCGCCCGAGGCGCTCACCGGCCGCTCGATCGGCTACGTCGGCTCCCCGGCGTACCTCTTTCCGGCGAGCGTGCGCGACAACATCCTGTACGGCCTCAAGCACCGCCCGGTGCGCGAGCGAACCTACGAGGCCGACGCGAAGGCCGAGCGCGACTTCGAGGCGCGCGAGGCCGAGCGCACCGGCAACTCGCCGCTCGACATCGACGCCGACTGGATCGACTACGAGTCCGCCGGCTGCTCGGGCCCCGAGGAGGTGGAGCGCCGCATCATCGAGCTGTTCCGAACCGTCGACCTGGAGGAGACGGTGTTCGAGCTCGGCCTGAGGGGCCGCGCGCGCGAGGGCGGCGAAATCGCCGCCCAGGTGCTCCAGACGCGCCAGCACATGCTCGAGCGGCTCGAGAGCCTCGGCGTCCGCGACTGGGTCGAGCGCTGGGACCCGAACGAATACAACCGCAACGCCACGCTCGCCGAGAACCTGCTCTTCGGCACGCCGGTCGGCCGGGTGTTCGACATCGAGAACCTCGCCGGCAACCGCTATGTGCGCCAGGTCCTGCGCGAGACCGGCCTGCACGAGCTCCTGATCCGCGCCGGCCACAAGGTGGCCGAGACCATGGTCGAGCTCTTCAGCGGGCTGCCGCCGGGGCACGAGTTCTTCGCCCAGTACAGCTTCATCAGCCACGACGACCTGCCGGAGTTCGACGCGATCCTCAAGCACGCCGCGGAGGTCGGGCTGAAGGAGCTGCCGGAGGCCGAGAGCCGGGCGCTGCTCGCGCTGCCCTTCAAGCTGATCGCCGCCCGGCACCGCCTGGGCCTGATCGACGAGAGCTTCGAGGCCCGGGTGATCGAGGCGCGGCGGCACTTTGCCGCGAACCTGCCGCGCGAGCTCGCGGGCGCGGTGGAATTCTTCGACCCGGCGCGCTACAACAGCGCCGCGACCCTCCAGGACAACATCCTGTTCGGGAAGATCGTCACCGGGCAGGCCGGGGCGGTGGAGCGCATCACCGGCCTCGTGCGCGAGCTGCTCGACGATCTCGGCATGCGGCCGATAGTCGTTCGCAACGGCCTCGACTTCCAGGTCGGCGTCGCGGGCGCGCGCCTCTCGGCCGGCGACCGGCAGAAGGTGGCCATGGTGCGCGCGCTGCTCAAATGCCCGGTGCTGCTCGTGTTCGACCAGGCGGCGGCGGTGCTCGACCCGGCGTCGCAGCTGCGCGTGGTGGAGGGCGTACTGAACGAGCGTAAGGGCCAGGCGGTCGCCTGGGTGCTCTCGCGGCCGGAGTACGGAGAGCGCTTCGGAGTCGTGCTGGTCATGGAGCGCGGGCGCCTGGTGGAAAGCGGCGCCTTCGCACAGCTGAAAAGGAAAACCGGATGAGCCTCGAACAGGAAGTCGAGCTGATCAGGCAGTTTCCGATCTTCGCGCAGATCCAGCCGGCGATGCAGAAGCTCCTGTGCTTCAGCGCCGAGCGGCTGACCTACAACCCCGGCCAGGTGATGTTCAAGGCGGGCGACATGGGCGATGCCGCCTACATCGTCATCGAGGGCACGGTGGAGATCAGCGTGCCGAGCCCCTCGGGTCCGATCATCGTCAACAAGCTGGGTCGCAACGACATCATCGGCGAGATCGCGATCTTCGGCGACGTGCCGCGCACCGCCACCGCCACCGCGACCACCAGGCTCGAGACGCTCAGGATCTCGAAGGAGCTCTTCACCAAGGTCATCCGCGAGAACCCCGATGCCGCGCTCGAGCTCATCCGCGTGCTCGCCGCACGGCTCGCCAACACCACCGCTCAGCTCTCGCGCACGATGGGCGGTCCCCGCCCCTGAACAAGCGTTCGGGGATCGGCCACCGCGTAGACCGCGATGCGCTCGTTTCTGCCGCGCACGCGTACCTGGTGCGGGGCTGAATCCTTCGCATCGATACCCGCTTGCTTCAGAGCCTCCGCCGAGATCACGAGCACGCAGTTGTAGGCCTTGGTCATGTTCTCGAGGCGCGCGGCGGTGTTCACCATGTCGCCGATGGCGGAGTAGATCGGCGCCTCGGGCGGTCCCATGGTGCCGACGATCGCCACGCCCGCGTGGATCCCGATGCCGATGCGTAGCGGCTCCTCCAGATCCGCGGCGAGGCTGCGGTTGAGGCCCTCGATGCGGTTCTGCATTTCGGCCGCGCCTTCGACCGCGGCCCTGCACGCGGGCGGCAAGTCTGTCTCCAGTCCGTATAGCGCGAGCAGCCCGTCGCCGCGGAACTGCGCGTAGTAGCCGCCCGTGGCGCGCAGCGCCGCGTTCATCTCGGCGAAGAACTGGTTCATGATGAAGACGACGTCGTAGGGCAGGCGCCCTTCGCCCAGGCGCGTCGAGTCGCGCAGGTCGACGAACAGGGCGACGATCGGACGCTCGCGCCCCTGCGCGCCGCTGCGCCGCTCGAGCGCGCCGGCGAGCCCGACGTGGGGCGGGAGGAGCGGTGTCACCGCGACGTCGCGCGTCGGCCGCGTCTGGCAGGCAAGCCGCACGTTGGGGGAAGCCTCGATCCGCGCGAGCGCGTGCGTTTCCAGGCGTCCCGGCGGCGGCAGGTGCGCGAGCCCTTCGCTCACCCGCACCCGGCAGGTGGTGCAGCGCGCGCGCCCGCCGCACACCGAGGCGTGCGGCAGGCCCTCGTCGCGGATCGCCTCGAGGATCGAGCGCCCGACCGGCGCGGTGATGACGCGGCCCGACGCGTGGCGCACGCGGTAGGTGGCGCCGATGCGCGTGCGCAGCCAGCGCGCGAGGAGCGTCCCCCCGAGCAGGACCCAGAACGCCCATTCGAGGCCGGAGCGCCAGCCGGCCATGAGCGCGCGGTCCTTGTCGGTCATAGCCGCGAGCTGCAGGTTGTACTTCTGCATGCCGCCGACGTTCTCGATGCTCGGCCAGAGGTAGAACCCGGCGCTCGCGAAGCCTGAGAGCGCAGCCGCGGGCAGGAGCAGCGCGATCGCAAAAGCGAGCGGCTGCACGTTGCGGTACCCCTGGCGAACGCGCAGCCAATAGTGCAGCCCGAAGCAGAGATGCGCCCAGACGATGAGGAGCAGGAGCGACTGGCGGATCGCCGACCACTCGCTCGACCACAGCAGCCCCACGACGCGCTCGTAGTCGATGCTGTGGCCAAGAAGGGTCCAGGTGAGCCGCGTGCCGACGATGTGCCCGATGAGGAGCGGCGGGATCGCAAGCCCGAGCGCGAGCTGGGCCGCCTCCCAGGACGGCATGCGCAGCGTGCTGCGGCGGTAAAGGCTTGCCAAAGCCAGGATGAAATGAGTGAGCAGGGAGCCATACAGGAAGAACGTGCCCACCGGGCTGCGCCACC
>DATADT010000099.1:0-3020 GCA_036258355.1 Burkholderiales bacterium | reverse complement strand
TCTCGACAGACTCCGGGATCCAGGACTTTCGCGGCCCGCAGGGTCTTTGGACGAAGAATCCCCTCGCCGAGAAGCTTTCCAACATCCACCACTACCTCGCCGACCGCGAGGTGCGCAAGGCTGCCTGGAAGAACCGCATGGCGAGCCCCGCCTGGACGGCGAAGCCCAATCCCGGGCATCTCGCCCTGGTTCATCTGGAGAAGAGAGGCAAGCTGCACGCGCTCATCACGCAGAACATCGATGAGCTGCATCAGCAGGCGGGCAACTCGCACGACAAACTCATCGAGGTGCATGGCTCGATGCGCCGCTTCATGTGTTGGGGCTGCGGCATGCGCGGGCCGATGCAGCTCGTGCTGGAGCGCGTGCGCGCGGGCGAGGAGGACCCCGCTTGCCGCGATTGCGGCGGGATCCTGAAGAGCGACACCATCTCTTTCGGCCAGCAGCTCGTGCCCGAGGTGATCGACCGGGCGATGCGGGTGGCAGGCGAGGCCGACGTATTCGTCGCCGTCGGCACGACGCTCCAGGTCTACCCCGTAGCCGGTGCCGTGGACGTCGCGCGCGAGGCGGGCGCCAAGGTGATCATCGTCAACGCACAGCCCACGCCCTACGACGACGTCGCGGACGCCGTGTTTCCCGGCTCGATCAGCGAGATCCTTCCGGCAATCCTAGGAAGCGCCGCGCGTTAGCGGAAGTCACCGCTTTCAAGGTCGCGGCGCCGAGGTTTGCCGCTTCCAGGGTTTTCATCGGAGTCCAGTCTCCCAAAGCGAAGGGGTAGTCGGTGCCGACCACGATTTGCGTCTCGCCGAAGGTCTCCACCAGGAAGCGGATCGCGCTAGGCTCGAACACGAGCTCGTCGTAGTAGAAGCGCTTCGCGATCGTCGCGGGTGACTCCGGCAGCGATTCCTTCGCCTTCGGGAACATGTTCCACGCGTGCACCAGCCGCGGCATCAGGATCGGCATCGTGCCGCCGCCGTGGCTAAAGGCAATCCGCAGCTTCGGGTGGCGCGAGGCGACGCCGCCGGTGATCATCGAGGCGCAGGCGAGGGCGACGTCGCCCGGGAAGCACACCGCCTGCTCGGGGAACGCGCCGACGATGCGCTCCTGGCCCGCGGGGCGAAGCGCGTGGACGAAGACGGCCGCCCCCAGGCGCTCGGCCGCGTCGAAGAACGGCTCGAAGCGCGGGTCGCCGATCGAGATCCCGTTGACGTGGCTTGCGATCTCCACACCAGGAAATTTCAAGTCGTTCTTCAGGAATTCCAGCTCCCGGATCGCGCCGTCTGCATCCTGGAGGGGCACGCACCCCAGGGCCACGAAGCGCTCTGGCGCCGCCTGGCACATCTCCGCGATCTGCTCGTTGAGATAGCGGATCAGAACTTTCGCATCGCCGAGCGGCAGCCAGTACGAGAGCAGCTCGGGCATCGGCGAGAGCACCTGGCGGGTCACGCGCATCTCCGACATCTGCTCGATGCGCCGCGGCACGCTCCATGAGCCGTCGCTCACCGTGCGGTAGAGCTTGCCCGAGATCATCACGTGCTTGTGGCACGCGTGCGCGTCGGCCATCGACGGCCAGGGCACGTCTTTCCCTTTGCCGCGGTAGGGAGGAAACTTCCCGGGGACGATGTGCGTATGGATGTCGATGACTTCGTCCACGAGCGGATTATAGAATCGGCTCCATGCGCCGCCTTGTTCTGGGATTGCTGTTTCTCATCTCGACCCAAGCGCATGCGCAGGCCTGGCCCGGCAAGCCGGTCAAGATCATCGTTCCGTTCGCGCCGGGCGGCACCGCCGACACGCTGGGCCGCCTCCTAGCCCAGAAGCTTGGCGAGCAGCTGAAGGCGAGCTTCGTGGTCGAAAACCGCGGGGGCGCTGGCGGCGCAGTCGGCTCGGATCTCGTTGCCAAGGCGGCACCCGACGGCTACACGCTCGTGATATCGGGCATCGCCTCGCACGTGATCGCGCCGATGCTGCCGCAAGGCACGCCATACGATCCGGTGCGCGATTTCACGCACATCGCGCTCTTCGGCGGTCCGCCGGCGGTGCTCGCCGTGTACGCGCCCTTGCCCGCGAAGGATCTGCCCCAACTGATTGCTCTTGCCAAGTCCGGACATGGCTTGTCTTACGGCTCGCCGGGAAACGGCACGCAAGGGCACCTGGTCGCCGAGCTCTTCAAGCAGCGCGCGGGCATCAACATGCAGCACATACCGTACAAGGGAGCTTCCGGAGCGCTGACGGATCTGATCGCAGGCCACATTCCAGTCGTGTCCACCACGCTGACCACGGCGGCGCCGCAGATCCGCGCCGGGCGGGCGCGCGGTCTTGCCGTCAGCGCCGCCTCGCGCCTCGCCGATTTTCCCGATATCCCGACCTATGCCGAGCTGGGCTATCCGGACCTCGTCGCGACGGTGTGGTTCTCGCTCTCCGGGCCGGCGAGCCTGCCCGCGGATATCGTCGAGCGGCTGAACGCCGAGGTGAACCACGCGCTCGAGCAGCCCGACGTGCGCGAGCGCCTCAAGCCCGAAGGCATCGTGCCGAGCCGCATGAGCACGAAGGAGTTCGGCGCTTTCGTGGCCGAAGAGCTGCGGCGCTGGGGCCCGGTGGTGCGCGCCTCGGGCGCGAAGAACGATTGAAGCCGCTGGAGCAGGAGTATCCGCGCTTCTCGGACGCGGAGTATGCGCGCCGTCATCGCGCCCTCGAGGAGCTGATGCGGAAGCACGATGTCGATCACCTGCTCCTCGTCACCGATCACCGCGCGGGCAACGCGCCGCAGTGGGTCACAGGCTGGCCCGGCACCGTCGAGGCCTACGTCATCTTCAAGCCCGGCGAGCGCATCACGATGCACATCGAGTGGTTCAACCATTACCCGCTCGCGAAGCGCCTTGCGCGCGGCGTCGACGTCCGTTGGGGCGAGCATCGCGGCATCCAGAAGACGATCGAAGAGCTCAAGCGCCGCGGCGCAAGGCGACTCGGGCTGATCGGGCCGCTCGTGGTCTCGAAGTACAAGCTCTTGGAAGGCGAATTCG
>DATADT010000098.1:0-4209 GCA_036258355.1 Burkholderiales bacterium | reverse complement strand
ATCCTCAAGGAGCGGTTGTTCGGTCTGACCAACAGCGAGAGCAACCACGGCGAGGACGTCAAGGAGTACTACTTCTACCTCGACTCCACGCCAACGCACTCGTACCTCAAATTCCTCTACAAGTACCCGCAGAAGGAGTATCCGTACCGCGATCTGGTCGAGACGAATCGCCGCCGCTCGCGCGAGGAGTTCGAGTACGAGCTCATCGACACCGGCGTGTTCGACGACAACCGCTACTTCGACGTGTTCGTCGAGTATGCCAAGGAAGGCCCCGAGGACATCCTGATCCGCGTCACCGCGCACAACCGCGGGCCCGACGCCGCGCGGCTCGAGCTGCTGCCGACACTGTGGTTCCGCAACACCTGGTCCTGGGGCAAGAGCGGGCCCAAGCCCATGCTGCGCGCGGCGGGCGGCGCGATCCAGGCCTCGCACCGGGAGCTCGGCGACTACACGCTCTCGTGCGACGGCGCGCCCGAGCTGCTATTCACCGAGAACGAGACGGGACTGAAGGACGCATTCCATCGCTACGTGATTTCCAAGGACAGTAAGGCGATCAATCCGGCGCGCACCGGCACCAAGGCCGCGGCGCGCTACGTGCTCGATGTTCCCGCGGGCGGCGCCTCGGTGGTGCGCCTGCGGGTGTCCGCCGGCTCCGCCGCCCTGCCTTTCGGGAAGGGATTCGACGCCACGGTCGCGGCGCGGCTCGCCGATGCCGACGAGTTCTACGAGCGCATCACGCCGCCCTCGCTCGGCGAGGACGAGCGCCGCGTGCACCGCCAGGCACTCGCCGGGATGCTCTGGTCGAAGCAGTTCTACTTCTACGACGTCGACACCTGGCTCAGGGAGCACGAGGCGCATCCGGTGGTCGGCGCGCAGAAGCGCAGAGTGCGCAACGCCGAGTGGTTCCACATGTTCAACGGCGACATCATCTCGATGCCCGACAAGTGGGAGTACCCGTGGTACGCCGCCTGGGACCTCGCGTTCCATACCGTGGCGCTCGCGCTGGTGGATTTCGACTTCGCCAAGGAGCAGCTGCTGCTCATGCTGCGCAGCCTGTACAGCCATCCGAACGGCCAGATCCCGGCCTACGAGTGGAACTTCAGCGACGTGAACCCGCCGGTGCACGCCTGGGCGACGCTGTTCCTCTACAAGGTCGAGCGCGACCTCGGCCGCGAGGACCTCGCGTTCCTCGAGCGCGCATTCAAGGGACTCACGCTGAACTTCAACTGGTGGGTGAACCGCAAGGACCCGCAGGGACGTAACGTGTTCGCCGGCGGCTTTCTCGGCCTGGACAACATCGGCGTGTTCGACCGCAGCGCGCCGCTGCCCACCGGAGGATCGCTCGAGCAGGCCGACGGCACCGCCTGGATGGCGTTCTACTGCCAGAACATGCTCGAGATAGCGCTGATCCTCGCCGCCCACGACGCGCAATACGAGGACGACGCCTTCAAGTTCCTGCAGCACTTCATGTGGATCGCCTATGCCATGGACCGCATCGGCGAGCACCACGACGAGATGTGGGACGAGACCGACGGCTTCTTCTACGACGTGCTGCGCCTGCCCGACGGCTCGGCTACGCGCCTGAAGGTGCGCTCGATGGTGGGCCTGCTTCCGCTTTGCGCGTGCACCGTGTTCGAGCCTGGCCTGCTCGAGGCGCACCCACGGTTCGCCGAGCTCATTAAGCTCTTCCGCGAGCGCCATCCCGAGGTCGTGGCGAAGGTCGCGCCCACCGAGCAAGGCTACATCGGCCAGGGCGGCCGGCGGCTGCTCTCGCCGCTTTCGAGGAAGCGGCTCGAGCGCGTCCTCGGCTACCTTCTCGACGAAAACGAGTTCCTGAGCCCCTACGGCATCCGCTCGCTTTCGAGCTACCACCGCGACCACCCGTTCGTGTTCCACGTCGGCGGCCAGGCGCATGCCGTTTCGTACCTGCCGTCCGAGTCGAACACCGGGATGTTCGGCGGCAACTCCAACTGGCGAGGGCCGATCTGGATGCCGGTGAACGCGCTGATCGTCCGGGGCCTGCTCAACCTCTACCAGTTTTACGGCGACGAGCTTACCGTCGAGTGCCCCACCGGCTCGGGCCAGCGGATGACGCTGTTCGAGGTCGCGCGCGAAATCGCGCGGCGACTCGCGAGCATCTTCCTCAGGGACGCGACCGGGCGCCGCCCGGTCTACGGCGGCAGCGCGAAGTTCCAGCAAGACCCGCACTGGCGCGACCTCATTCTTTTCTACGAGTACTTCCACGGCGACAACGGCGCCGGCCTCGGTGCGAGCCACCAGACCGGCTGGACCGGCGTCATCGCCCGCTCGCTCGACCTCTTCGGGCGCGTCCAGGCGGGCGAGCTGGCGATGCCGAAGGAGAAGCTGGAAGCGCGCCTCGTGCGCGAACAGGTGCATGGGAAATAAGTACCCCTCGCTCTTCCAGATCAATACGCGCGTGCGGCTCTCGGAGCTCGGCGCTGCGCTCGGCCGGCGCGCGACGCTCGATGACATCCCGGACGCGGAGCTCGACGCCCTGGCGCGCGACGGGTTCGACCTGGTCTGGTTCCTCGGCGCGTGGCAGACCGGCGAGGCCGCGCGCCGCGTATCGGCGTCGAACCCCGAGTGGCTCGCCGAGTTCCGGCGCGCGCTGCCGGACTTCCGGGAGGCCGACGTCTCGGGATCGCCTTTCGCGGTGCGCGACTACCACGTGCACCAGGACTTCGGCGGCGACGAGGCCCTCGCACGCCTGCGCAAACGCCTCGCGCAGCGCCGGATGCGGCTCATCCTGGACTTTGTGCCCAATCACGTCGCGCCTGACCACCGCTGGGCGAGCGAGTACCCTGAGTTCTTCATCGAAGGAACTCCGGAGAAGCTCGCGGCTGAGCCGCAGAACTACCGGCGCCTGGGAGAACGGATCCTCGCCTACGGGCGCGACCCGTACTTCGCAGGCTGGCCCGACACGCTGCAGCTCAACTACGGCAAGCCCGCGCTGCAGGAAACGCTCCTCGGCGAGCTTAAGCGCATTGCGCGGCAGTGCGACGGCGTGCGCTGCGACATGGCGATGCTCGTGCTGCCGGAAGTGTTCCAGCGCACCTGGGGCATAACGGCGCCGCCTTTCTGGCCGCGCGTCACCGCGGCGGTCCGCGCCCAAACGCCGGGGTTCCTGTTCATCGCCGAGGTGTACTGGGACCTCGAGTGGACGCTGCAGCAGCAGGGGTTCGACTACACCTACGACAAGCGGCTCTACGACCGCCTCGAGCACCGCGCGGCGCGCCCGGTGCGCGAGCACCTGCGTGCCGGGCTCGACTTCCAGGATCGCCTCGCGCGCTTTCTCGAGAACCACGACGAGCCGCGCGCCGCGGCGACGTTCGCGCCGGAGGTGCACCGCGCCGCCGCCGCGATCACCTTCCTCACGCCCGGCCTGCGGTTCTTCCACCAGGGGCAGCGCGAGGGCCGCAAGGTGCGTATCTCGATGCACCTCGGCCGCGGGCCGGCCGAGCCGCGCGACGCTTCGATCGCGGCGTTCTACGACGGCCTGCTCGCCTGCCTCAAGGACCGCGCCTTCCGCGACGGGCGCTGGCAGCTCCTCGACGCCCGCCCCGCGTGGGAAGGCAACGGCAGCCACGACGCGTTCATCGTCTTCGCCTGGACCGGGCCGGAGGAGCTGAAGCGTCTCGTTGCGGTGAACTATGCCGGACACCAGAGCCAGTGCTATGTAAAGATGCCGTGGAACGACCTTGCCGGCCGCAGCTGGCGCCTGCGTGACCGGCTCGGCGCCGCGGCCCATGACCGCGACGGCGCCGACCTCGCTGCGCGCGGGCTTTATCTCGACCTGCCGGCGTGGGGCTACCACGCCTTCGAGGTGAACCCCGTATAGAAAGGACCTTGAACCATGGCCATCGGAGAAATCTGCAGCAGGGAAGTCGTGTTCGTCGCGCGCAGCGAGAGCTGCGCGCAGGCGGCGCGCCTGATGCGCGAGAACCACGTCGGCAGCCTGGTCGTGGTGGCGAAAGTCGGAACGCCGGGCTTGCCGATCGGCATGATCACCGACCGCGACCTCGCGGTCGGCGTGATGGCGCTCGGGCTCGATCCGGAGAAGACCCTGGTCGAGGCGGTGATGCGCCCGCGCATCGCGCTGCTGCGCGAGACCGAGGGCCTGGGCCGCGCGATCGCGCTGATGCGCGCCGAGGGCGTGCGCCGCCTGCCGGTGGTCGACGCCGACGGCAA